>JBEQAI010000047.1:0-14159 GCA_041640415.1 Ammoniphilus sp.
ACAGCCTATGTATTAATGGCTGTCCGAATCGCCTACTTTAAAGTCCATTATCCGATCCATTATTATGCGACGTACTTTACGGTTCGTGCTGATGACTTTGATATTCCGACGATGGTCAAGGGAAGTGCAGCCATCCGACCTAAAATCGAAGAAATTGAAAGAAAAGGAAACGAGGCTTCACCAAAAGAGAAAAACCTGCTAACGGTATTAGAGATTGCGCTAGAAATGTGCGAACGCGGGTTCCACTTCAAGAATCTAGATCTATACCGCTCCCATGCGACGCAGTTTCTTGTGGAAGAAGATGGACTCCTTCCTCCTTTCAATTCCTTGCCAGGAGTAGGAACGAACGCGGCGATTAGTATTGCCGCTGCTCGGGAGAATGGAGAGTTTCTTTCCATTGAGGACTTGCAGCAGCGATCCAAAGTTTCGAAGACGGTGATCGAGTACTTACAGGAGCAGGGATGCTTGAAGGGACTGCCGGAAACGAATCAGTTGTCGCTGTTTTAGGTGATGGGTGGTCGATCAAGGGGATACTGAGGCTGTAGATGAGCAGTAGATGGAAAATCGCCACTTATTTAGAAAATATGCTTAGCTAGAGGCATGAATAAGTGGAGAAAGTTTACTTATTGAGCTGGGAATGGATGGACTAAGTGATGTTAACGTATTTTAGATGGAAAAGTCCAATTATATCAAGCTGTTTTTGATCATTTTAAGCAAATAGTTGATCTTTTTCCACTTACAGCTATTTGTTCCAGACACCAACTCAGCTTCGATGATCGCCAGCTTCTTAAGAGCTGTTATTGCCTGGACTGTAGGATTATGGTATAATCTTTTTGGAAATACTGAAGATACTGGATGAGTGAGAGTGGGGAAACCCACTCTTTCGTTTTACCGTCAAGAAAGTTGGTGAGCCAACATTTCTTGAACGTCCCAAATTTTCACTGCTAAATTGAAGGAGGCATTTCGATGGGTAAGAATGTGACCGCTGTTGTAGAAGAACTCGTGACACCCATCCTCGCAGGCTTGAGCATTGAGCTCGTTGATATAGAATATGTAAAAGAGGGAAGCAATTGGTTTTTGCGTGTGTATATCGATAAGGAAGGCGGCGTGGACATCGAGGACTGTGGAGCAGTCAGCGAGAAACTAAGCAAGCGGCTAGATGAGGTGGATCCCATCCCAGACGCTTATTTTTTGGAGGTTTCCTCTCCTGGAATCGAACGTCCCCTGAAGAAGGAAAAGGACTTCCAGTGGTCCATTGGAAAAAGGGTGCAAGTGAAAACCCAAGAGCCCATTGAGGATACCAAGATTTTTGAAGGAACACTCACCGTTTTTGATAACGGCATGTTGACGATCGAAGAAGATGAGAAGTCTTACCAGATTCCTTACGATAAAGTGGAAAGTGCTCGTTTAGCGTTCGTATTCTAAACCATACATAACGTTTTTCGACCATAAGTCAGGGAAAAGGGTGACACTCCAGCTGAACGCCTGCTGAAGAGTGATAAACCCTTTTTAGCCGTCTATGTGGATATGGATAAAGCTCAACTAAAGGAGGTCTAGATCAGTGAATTCAGATTTTATTGATGCACTGAATGATTTAGAAAAAGAAAAAGGGATTAATAAAGAAATCTTAATCGAAGCCATTGAAGCGGCACTTATTTCGGGTTATAAGCGAAACTTTAACTCTGCCCAGAATGTACGAGTGGATATCAACCGTGATACAGGAGCTGTTAAGGTATTTGCCCGCAAGACCGTAACGGAGGATGTTCTTGACTCTCGCTTAGAGATTTCGTTAGAGGCAGCACAAGAAATTGATCCGAATTTTACAATCGATGATATCGTAGAAATTGAAGTTACTCCTCGTGATTTCGGCCGAATTGCTGCCCAGACAGCGAAGCAAGTAGTAACACAGAGGATCCGTGAAGCCGAACGTGGAATTATTTTCAGTGAGTTCATTGACCGTGAAGATGATATCATTACAGGGATTGTGCAAAGACAGGATCCAAGAAATTATTACATCGACCTAGGGAAGGTCGAAGCCATCATGCCTGTGAATGAAAAGATGCCTGGAGAAAATTTCCAACAGGGTGACCGAATTAAGGCTTATATCACGAAGGTAGAGAAGACAACAAAGGGACCGCAGATCTTTGTGTCCAGAACCCATCCTGGCTTACTGAAGCGATTGTTTGAACTAGAAGTTCCTGAGATCTTCGACGGCGTTGTCGAGCTGAAGTCTGTGGCTCGCGAAGCAGGGGACCGCTCGAAGATTGCGGTGCATTCGATTGATCCCAACGTGGATCCAGTAGGAGCTTGCGTTGGACCCAAGGGTGCGAGAGTTCAAACAATAGTCAATGAGCTTCGCGGTGAAAAAATCGATATTGTTCGATGGTCAGAAGATCCAACCGTCTACGTTGCGAATGCCTTGAGCCCGTCTAAAGTTTTATCTGTGGAAGTTTCCGAAGATGAAAAAATGACTCGCGTGATTGTGCCGGATTACCAGCTTTCTTTAGCCATCGGAAAAAGAGGACAGAATGCACGCTTAGCAGCCAAATTAACGGGCTGGAAAATTGATATCAAGAGCGAAACGCAAGCGAAGAAAGAAGGGTTTGAAGTCCCTGAGAGTTCCTATGATATACTTGAAGAAGAACAGGGTTTGGATGATGAACGCCATGTAAATGAGTAAAAGGGGGGGGATCACATGAAGCAAAGAAAGATACCTATGCGTAAATGCGTAGCCTGTCAAGAAATGATCCCTAAAAAAGAATTGTTGAGAGTCGTTCGGAATGCCGAAGGACAGGTGAGCTTGGATCTAACCGGCAAGGCATCCGGGAGAGGCGCCTACATTTGTCGGAAGGCTGAATGCTTTACGCTAGCCAAAAAGCGAAAAGCCCTTGATCGATCACTGGAAGCAGGTATTCCTGAAGAAGTGTATGAACGTCTGGAAAAAGACCTGATGGGAATGGGTGCCCGTGAACCATAGTAAAGTACAGCAATTCCTCGGACTTGCCCAGCGAGCTGGCAAATTGGTTACAGGCGAAGAGCTAGTCGTGAAAGCCGTGAGAGCCAAACAAGTGCATTTAGTTATATTAGCTGGCGATGCCTCTGAAAACACAAGGAAAAAACTAACGGATAAGTCTAGATCATATGACATCCCTATACGCTTGTTTGCTGACAGATACCGTCTTGGGCAATACATCGGTAAGGAACAGAGGGTTGTCATTGGGGTGAAGGATCCAGGATTTGCCCGTGAACTACTGAAGTATTTGGAACAAGATGAAGGGGGTAACGTATGAATAAAATAAGAGTTTATGAATACGCCAAACAAATTAACATGTCAAGCAAAGAACTCATTAACGTGCTCAAGAAAGTGGATGTGGAGGTTGCTAACCACATGAGCACACTAGAAAATGACCAAATTAGCAAGGTAGAGAATCATTTGAAAAACCTCAAAAATCAAGCAGATACTCCCACACGTCCGCAAGCCTCGAATGAGGGCAACCAAGCTGCTCGACCCAAAAGGCCAGAGGCACCAGGGACGGGAGCGAATACAGCTCAACCCCATCAGGGTAAGTCGAATCATCAAGTGAACCGTGATCAGCGGCCAAGACCAGACCAACGCCCGGGTGGCGGTCAAGGGCGAAATGACCAACAGAGAAGACCGGCTGTTCAACAGACGGAAAACAACAAGCCATTTCATGGTGAGAAGGAAAAGAGAGGGAATTTGGTGGAGAAGAAAAATACGAATAATAATGTGAAACCGAAGGTTGGAGCAACATCAAGTCCAGATGAGAATTATGCATCTCGAGGAAAGACAAAGGTTAAGTCCAAAGGAAATCCGAAGCGATTTGATGATAACAAAAATTCAGTGGACTTTAGCAATAAACTAAAGAATAAGAGGCCGAATCAGCCAGAAGCGAGAGGACCTAAGCCTTTACCCGAAAAAATTGTGTTCTCCGAAGGAATGACGGTTGGGGAACTGGCGAAAAAACTAAATCGAGAATCCTCTGAGATCATTAAAAAGCTTCTTTTCCTCGGAATAATGGCCAATATCAACCAGGAGTTGGATGGAGATACCATTACATTGCTTTGCACGGATTACGGAGTCGAAGTAGAAGAGAAGATACTGATCAATGAATTAGAGTTTGAAACGATTGAGGAAATTGATGAGCCTGCTCTCCTATCGGAGCGTCCTCCGGTTGTTACCATTATGGGTCACGTTGACCATGGAAAAACAACATTGCTTGATGCCATTCGCGAGTCGAAGGTGGTTTCGACGGAGGCTGGAGGAATCACACAGCACATTGGGGCTTACCAAGTTGAAATCAATGAGAAAAAGATTACCTTCCTGGATACGCCAGGCCATGCTGCCTTTACTTCCATGCGTGCACGTGGAGCTAAGGTAACCGATATTACCATTCTAGTGGTTGCCGCAGATGATGGCGTAATGCCGCAAACGGTTGAGGCCATCAACCACGCTAAAGCAGCTAATGTACCCATTATCGTTGCAGTCAATAAGATGGATAAACCAGCTGCCAACCCTGATCGTGTCATGCAAGAACTAACCGAGCATGGACTGGTGGCAGAAGCATGGGGCGGGGAAACCATCTTTGTTCACGTGTCTGCCCTGAAGCAAGAAGGCTTAGACGAATTGCTTGAGATGATTCTTTTAGTTGCTGAAGTACAAGAGTTGAAAGCAAACCCAGATAAGCGTGCACGAGGAACGGTAATTGAAGCCGAGCTTGACCGTGGACGCGGACCTGTGGCTACCGTATTAGTTCAGCATGGTACGCTGCGTATCGGGGATCCGTTAGTTGTGGGAAGTGCCTTCGGACGGGTCAGAGCGATGGTAAATGACAAAGGACGCAGAATTAAAGAAGCAGGTCCAAGTACGCCAGTGGAAATAACAGGCTTAAATGACGTTCCCCAAGCGGGCGACCAATTCATGGTCTTTGAAGATGAGAAAAAAGCGAGATCCATCGGTGAGAAGCGAGCTTCTAAACGTAGAGAAAATGAACTTAAAGCCTCTGCACGTGTTTCTTTGGATGATCTATTCAATCAAATCAAAGAAGGCGATATTAAGGAAGTTGGCGTCATTATTAAGGCTGATGTACAAGGATCTGCAGAAGCGCTTAAAGGATCGTTGGAGAAGATTGATGTGGAAGGAGCACGCGTACGCATCATCCATACCGGAGTAGGAGCCATTACAGAATCTGATGTGATCTTAGCCGATGCGTCGAATGCTATTATTATTGGTTTTAACGTACGTCCTGATGCAAATGCGAAGTCTGTTGCGGAAGCACAAAAAGTGGATATTCGCCTTCATCGGATTATTTACAAAGTAATGGAAGAGATTGAAGCAGCCATGAAGGGGATGCTGGATCCGAACTTTGAAGAAAAAATCATCGGGCAAGCTGAAGTGCGTCAGGTGTTTAAGGTTTCCAAAGTGGGGAACATTGCAGGTTGCTATGTAACTGAAGGGAAAATTTCCCGCGATTCTGGTGTTCGTATCATTCGCGACGGCATCGTCATCTTCGAAGGCAAGCTAGATACCTTGAAACGTTTCAAGGATGATGCTAAAGAGGTAGCTCAGGGCTACGAGTGCGGAATCACGATTGAGAAATACAATGATATTAAAGAGGGCGACATTATCGAAGCGTTTATCATGCAAGAAGTTCCAGCGTCCTAAATCTTCTAGGATAATCGCTTGATGTTGACTGAAGAATAATTAAGCAAGGATCATTTGCCGTCGGGTACGAGGTTCCCGGCGGCACAATACTACCTCGAGGTGAGGGCCATGAGTAAAGTTCGTGTAAGCAGAATTGGTGAACAAATGAAAAAGGAACTAAGCCAGATCATCCAACGGGAAATTAAAGACCCGAGGATTGGGTTTGTGACGGTAACCGCTGTAGAAGTTACCGGGGATCTTCAATTGGCTAAGGTTTTTATTAGTGTAATGGGAAGTGAAGACCAGAAGGAGAACTCTATTGCCGCTCTACAAAAGGCAAAAGGATTTATTCGAAGCGAGCTAGGCAAGCGAATCCAACTGCGCCATACACCTGATTTACAATTCAAGATTGATGTCTCCATCGACTACGGAAGCCGAATCGAAAACCTGCTTAATGACATCAAGAAGGATTCAGAAGATGAGCTATAAACTGGATCTTGCAGCGGCTGGTCGTTTCCTAGCGGAAAACGACCACTTTCTTGTTGTGAATCATGTTAACCCTGACGGTGACGCCACCGGTTCATTGCTGGCGGTTGGACACATGCTGAAAGCGCTAGGAAAAAAATTTACTTTAGCCAATGAAGGACCGACGCCGGAAAAATTTAAGTTTATTCCTTTAAGTGAAGGGATCCTCGATCTCTCCGGGCAAAAATTAGACCGTACCTTCGACCGAGTCATTGCCTTGGATTGTGGAGATTTTCACAGAGTAGGAACAGTTGCCGAATATTTTTCGGAAGGGTTCAAGTTGCTCAATATCGATCATCATCCAACGAATGATTCTTTCGGAGCCGTTAATCTCGTAAGAACAGATGCGTGTGCCACAGCGGAAATACTCTATGATTTAGTGAAGGATATGCAAATTCCTCTACATAAGGATTTAGCCACATCGCTTTATATGGGACTACTGACAGATACCGGAGGCTTTCGCTATTCGAATACCACAGCGGAAGTTATGCATAAGGCAGCTGATCTGCTGCGTTACGAAGTTTCGCCTGGAGAAGTAGCAGAACGATGCCTTGAGACGATTACCGTTTCTTATTTGCGTTTGCTTCGGGAGGTTTTGCCCACCTTGGCCATGGACTTTAATAACCGGGCGGCTTATTTAACCATTACGCTAGAGGCTATGGAGGCAAGCCAAGCCAACCGGGAGGACATGGAAGGGATTGTGAATTATGCCCGCAACATTGAAGGCGTGGAAGTTGGAGTTCTCTTTAAGCAAGTCGATTCAGATATCGTGAAAGTCAGTATGAGATCCAACCGTACCGTAGATGTGGCAGCGATTGCGAAGGAGCTAGGTGGAGGCGGCCATGCCAAGGCATCCGGGTGTACAGTCAAAGGAAGTCTTGAAGAAGTTACGCAAGTAGTGAGAGAAAAACTGAATCAAGCCTGGGGGAGCGAGCAATGAGCTTCACCGGCATTATTCCTTTGCTTAAGCCACCGGGCATGACCTCACATGATTGCGTGAATAAGCTTCGCAGGATCCTCAAGATGAAAAAAATCGGTCATACGGGAACGCTGGATCCCTCTGTTTCGGGCGTATTGCCTTTATGCGTAGGACATGCTACACGGGTTGCCGAATATATTCAAAATCTGCCGAAAGAATATGTGGGTACTCTCTCGCTTGGCAGATCGACCACGACAGAGGATGCAGATGGCGAAGTGGTGGAAGACAACCCTGTTGAGGAGCTTTTTACCGAACATCAAGTCGCGGACATTCTCCAGTCCTTTATGGGTACGATCGAGCAGATCCCTCCAATGTACTCTGCTGTCAAAGTAGGGGGGGTTCGCCTGCATGAACTGGCAAGACAGGGGAAAGAAATTGAACGCAAAGCGAGAAAAGTGGAGATCTATCAAATCGAGTTATTGTCCACCTCGCTGCAGGGTCCTTATCCTGAGTTCACGATGCACGTTAAGTGTTCGAAAGGAACTTACATCCGCACGCTATGTGTGGATATCGGAAAAAAGCTAGGCTACCCTGCGCATATGAAAAACTTAAATCGTGTAGCTAGCGGCCCGTTTAAGCTTAACAACTGCTATACCTTTGAACAAATTGAAGACGCGGCCAGCAGGGGGGCGGTTGTGGAGTTGCTCAAGCCTATAGACTGGGCTCTCTTGCAGTATCCTGAAGTCACCGTAGAGCAGCAGCAAGTGCAAGATATATATAATGGAAAAAAATTAAAGCTGAATCCGTTGTACGCAGACGGCCAGTTATTACGAATCTACTCCCCGGATCGAAGATTTTTAGCGCTATATAGAACAATAGAGCAAGAGGGAGAATGGTGGGGTAAACCGGAAAAAGTGTTTCGATTGGAAGGGGAATAAAAAATGATCGTGCAGCATTTGCAATATCCCTTAGAACCCATAGCGTATGAACCAACCGTACTCGCGATTGGTTATTTCGATGGAGTGCATCAGGGACATCGAAGAGTGATTCAGAAGGCTATTGATCTGGCTAAAGAACTGAGAGTAAAATCGGCTGTTATGACTTTTCATCCTCATCCCAGAGAAGTGCTGGGACAAAGCGGCTATACACGCTACTTAACTCCGCTTAGCGCAAAGCTAGAGTTATTGGAACGGATGGGAGTCGAGATAGCCTATGTGGTGCAGTTTGATATCCCTTTTTCTTCTGTATATCCTCAGGATTTCATCAATGAGTTCTTGGTTCCGTTAGAGGCCAGGCATTTGGTAGTGGGCTTCGATTATACTTTTGGTTACCGGGGCAAAGGTACAGCCTTCACCTTAAAAGAACTCAGTCAAGGAAGGTATGGTCTAGACGTGGTTTCTCCGATTACGCGTTATGGGGAAAAAGTGAGCAGCACGATTATTAGAGAATATCTTTACGAGGGTAAAATTGGTGAGGCCAATGAATTTTTAGGACGGCCGTATAGCTTAAGCGGGACCGTCATCCATGGTGAAAAAAGAGGCAGGCAGATCGGCTTCCCAACAGCGAATATTGGAATGACCGAACCGTATCTGATCCCCCGTACAGGTGTTTATGGCGTACGTGTTCAAACCTCGGAGAAGGAGTTCTTCGGAGTAATGAATATTGGAATTAAGCCTACCTTCGAGCAAGAAAAGAAAGAGAAAAGCCTGGAGGTTCATCTTTTTGATTTTGAAGGGAACCTTTATGATCAGGAATTGAAAGTAGAATTTCTTGTCTTCATCCGAGAGGAACAAAAGTTTGCTGGCGTAGAGCAGCTCGTCAAGCAAATCCATCAAGATGTGGTTTTTGCCAAGCAAAAGTTTAGGTCACTCTAAGCATAATGTACAAAACAAGGCATAATCATGGTAGTAATACGAAAAATCTCGGTATAAACATTTACTTGTCCTCTAAGATATGTTACAATTACTTCTGGTAATTTCATTGTAGCTTATTTATGCTAGGATACTCCTCCTATATACCTTCACTTGGAATGATTTCAATGAAGAAGGGAGAGGTTCACTATGGAATTGCCTAAGGCCGAAGAAATGGATCGGCGTTTAAGCAAGATTTGCCAAGATGTGGCCTATATCTGCTGTAGCGACGAATTTAAGAAGCTACATAAGGAAATGTCAAAGATCTACCGTAAGAATGGACTAACGGATGCAAACCGTATTGCCTTTCAAGATTCTTTATTCTCCATCTATCTTGAACAATACCATCCTGAGGCAAGGGAAGAAGTTCCCTACCTCTAGCCTATGCATGTGATCATCACTTCACATGTCAAGCAGAGAATCCGTGAACATCGCCAGGAAGGCATATCTGTACCAGATATTATCCACCAGGCGAAGTCTATCCCGGGTACTGTCCCCGTGGCGACTCGATTTCGAGGATTCATGTCGAACAGTGGAAGGGTATTCGATATGGTAGTGAAGGATATTCCGCAGGGACGCATGGTCATCACCATCATTGGCAAGTAACCGTGGCTTGGAGATTCGACTTTCACCGGCGATTGTCTAGGCTATTGGGGATTTATGAAAAAGGAGGTGAAGAAGGATGGCATTAACACAAGAGCGCAAGCAACAGTTGATCGAAGAATACCGTGTACATGAATCTGATACAGGTTCTCCAGAAGTGCAGGTAGCTATCCTTACGGAAAAGATTAACTACTTGAACGGTCATTTGCGTGAGCACAAGAAAGATCACCACTCTCGCCGCGGACTTCTTAAGATGGTAGGACAACGTCGTAACCTGTTGAACTACTTGAAGAATTCTGATGTGACTCGTTACCGTAATCTAATCAATAAGCTAGGCTTACGTCGATAAGCTTTAGTAGCAAAAAAAGCGGGGATTCCCCCGCTTTTTCTGTTATTTTCTCTTATTGGTATATAGTACAAAAATATTCAACTCTATCCATCTTTTAATTTTTAATTTCAAGGAAATAATAGTATAATGACTTAGATATCAAGATTTTCCGTGGTAAATATGATACGTACGACCCATGGAGAAGGGAGGCATTACATATAATGGAAGTATTTAATTATGAATTAGGTGGCAGGCCGTTCACCGTAGAGTATGGAAAAATGGCCAAGCAGTCCAATGCTGCAGTCCTCGTGCGCTATGGCGATACGGCTGTTTTATCGACGATCACAGCATCTAGTCAACCTTCTACCCTCGATTTTTTTCCTCTCACGGTTAACTATGAGGAGCGTCTTTACGCAGTGGGAAAGATCCCTGGAGGCTTTATTAAGAGGGAGGGAAGACCAAGCGAGAAGGCGATTTTGGCTAGTCGCTTGATTGATCGACCGATTCGTCCTCTTTTCCCGGAAGGTTTCAGGAATGAAGTGCAAGTCGTCAACATTGTGATGTCTGTGGATCAAGACTGTTCTTCCGAAATTGCAGCCATGATTGGAACCTCGATTGCGTTGAGCATTTCTGATGTACCGTTTAACGGGCCGATCGCTGGGGCGATTGTGGGAAGAATTGATGGGGAATTTATTTTAAACCCTACGGTGGAACAGCAATCACGAAGCGATATTCACTTGGTGGTGGCTGGTACGAAGGATGCCATCAACATGGTGGAGGCCGGAGCCAATGAAGTGCCTGAGGAAGTGATGCTGGAAGCGATTATGTTTGGTCACAATCATATTCGTTCCGTAGTGGAGTTCATTGAAGAGATTCAAGCGAAAGTCGGCAAGCCGAAAATGGAGGTTGTCCTTTACGCGGTCAATGATGAAATCGATGCGGCGGTTCGCGAATTTGCCATGGATCGATTGGTACAAGCTGTCCGTATTGAGGAGAAGCAAGCCAGACAAGAAGCGATTGATGCGATCAAAGCAGAAGCACAAACCCATTTTGCTGAGATCTACCCAGACAATGCGAAAGATATCTCTGAAGTCCTGTATACGATTGTGAAGGATGAGGTTCGTCGCCTCATTACGCATGATAAGATTCGACCAGATGGCCGTGCCATTGATGAGATTCGCCCGATCACTTCCGAAGTGAATCTGCTGGCTCGAACGCATGGATCAGGATTATTCACACGAGGACAAACTCAAGCGTTAAGTGTCTGTACACTGGGGGCTTTAGGAGATGTTCAAATCCTTGATGGATTAGGCATAGAAGAAAGTAAACGTTTCATGCACCACTATAACTTCCCGCCGTTTAGTGTAGGGGAAGCTCGACCATTGCGTCCGCCAGGCCGCAGAGAAATTGGTCATGGTGCCCTAGGAGAACGCGCTCTTGAGCCCGTGATCCCGTCCGAAGAAGAATTCCCGTATACGATTCGCTTGGTGTCCGAGGTACTGGAATCCAACGGCTCCACCTCTCAAGCTAGCATTTGTGCCAGCACGCTTGCCATGATGGATGCGGGTGTACCGCTAAAGGCACCAGTAGCTGGAATCGCGATGGGATTAGTCAAATCAGGGGAGCACGTTTCTGTCCTCTCCGATATTCAAGGGATGGAAGATCATCTAGGCGATATGGACTTTAAGGTGGCCGGGACGGCCGAAGGCGTGACAGCCCTTCAGATGGATATCAAGATTGAAGGGATTGATCGATTGATCCTTGAAGAGGCTCTGATGCAAGCAAGGAAAGGACGTTTGCATATCCTTGATCGCATGCTAGAAGCCATTAAGCAACCTAGGGAAAGTCTATCTCCGTTTGCTCCAAAGATTCTTAGTATGAAGATTCACCCTGATAAGATTCGCGATGTGATTGGACCGGGCGGAAAGATCATCAACAAGATTATCGAAGAAACAGGGGTCAAGATTGATATTGAGCAAGATGGCCGAATCTTCATCGCGTCGGTGAATGAAGCCATGAACCAGAAGGCGAAACAGATCATCGAAGACCTTGTACGCGAAGTAGCCGTAGGACAGACCTATCTTGGAACAGTGAAACGCATCGAGAAGTTTGGGGCATTCGTTGAGATTTTTGCAGGGAAGGAAGGTTTGGTTCATATCTCTCAATTAGCGGAGGAAAGAGTCGCTAAGGTAGAAGATGTCGTTGCGGTGGGTGACCAAATCATGGTTAAAGTCGTTGAGATTGATAACCAGGGCCGTGTGAACCTTTCAAGAAAAGTGTTGTTGAAGGAAGCGAAAGAACAGGAAAACCCAACCACATAAAAGGGGGGAGATATCGGTTTGATACAATCGATAGATCCCTTCATTTATCAGAACAAAAGGCTTCGTAACAGAAGCTTTTTTTGTTTTTAGAATATAACGACCTCGTCCGACATAACTTGTACCATTGAGAAGTTTGCGAAACTTTGGAGGTGGTGGTGCCATGAAACGGACGAAAGCGCGAGTGCAGCTCCTACTAGGCGGGCTTTTTCTGGTGCTTTTTTTATTTACGTTGCAATCTCCGGCTATCAAGCAGTATATTTCAGCAGTAAAAGGTGCACCTGTATCGGGATCCCTTTCCGAAGACTGGATGGCGAAGCTGAAAGAATATAAGAGTCAACACGATGTCCCTCCCATTGATGCCCGAATTGATCCGATCTGGAAAGCGATACCTGGGTACAACGGAATTCAGGTTAATATAGAGGCGTCACTCGAAAAATTAAAGAAAGCTGGAAAATGGGACGAATCTTTAATTGTATGGGAGGAAGTAGAGCCCAAGGTAGGCCTTGCGGACTTAAAGCCTTCTCCAATCTATAAGGGCAACCCCGAAAAGCCCATGATCTCTTTTATGATCAATGTGGCTTGGGGCAATGAATATTTGCCGGAAATACTGAAAACATTAGAAAAATATGGGGTAAAATCAACCTTCTTTCTAGATGGATCTTGGGCTAATAAGTTCCCAGATGAGGCAAGAAAAATTAAACAGGCTGGACATGAGATTGGAAACCACGCCTATTCCCATCCGGATATGAAGACCATTTCTTTAAATCGTATTCGACTCGAAATCACGAAGACGAATGAGGTCATTCAAAAAGAGCTCGATATTCGTCCCCTTTTGTTTGCCCCACCTTCAGGCTCCTTTGATGACCGTGTAGTTCAAATGGCTGCACAAGAAAAAATGTATACCATATTATGGACATTAGATACGATAGATTGGCGCAAGCCTGCTCCATCCGAGATTATTCGCAGGCTATCGCCAAAGCTTGCTAACGGATCGCTTATTTTGATGCATCCTACCGAATCGTCCATGAAAGCTTTACCAGCCCTGTTAGAAGCTGCCAAGTCAAAGGGATTGAAAGTAGGTGCCGTAAGTGATCTACTGTCTTCAAAGCGTATAGATGCTATTGAGGTCAAGAGGTAATTTTGCTATAGTAATTATACTGACTTTCAATAAGTAGAACTTACCAATTAGAATTTCAGCTCAAAAGAGACTGTTACTTGATGCTAAGGCATTCATAAGGAGGCTTTCACTCGTGATCGAAAAATACACCCTAGAGAATGGGGTACGTGTGATAATTGAAAAAATCCCTACTGTACGTTCAGTGGCGTTAGGGATTTGGGTTGGAACCGGTTCCCGCAATGAAGAGCCATCTAACAATGGAATCTCTCATTTTATTGAGCATATGCTCTTCAAGGGTACGAAAACCAGATCTGCGAAAGAGATAGCCGAATCCTTTGATCAAATCGGTGGACACGTAAACGCGTTTACGTCCAAAGAATATACCTGTTACTATGCAAGGGTGTTGGATGATCACGCCCCTATGGCTTTGGATATATTATCGGACATGTTCTTTCATTCCGTTTATGATGAAGAGGAAATAAAGAAGGAGCGAAAGGTTGTCATTGAAGAAATTAAGATGTATGACGACACCCCCGACGATCTTGTTCACGACCTCATCGCAAAAGCTAGCTTTCCTCAACATTCATTAGGTTACAGCATCTTAGGTACAGAAGAGGTACTCAACGAGATCAATCGAGATAAAATCCTTTCTTATATTGATAAGCGTTATACACCATCCAATGTCGTGATTACGGTTGCGGGTAATGTAAGTGATAGCTTGCTGGATTCGATAAAAGCGCAGTTTTCTCATTTTTATCGTGAGGAAGCCAACAC
>JBEQAI010000048.1:0-13987 GCA_041640415.1 Ammoniphilus sp.
TTTATGGATTCTATTCCAATGGTTGTTATTACCGGTAACGTATCTCAGGCACTCATTGGAACCGATGCGTTTCAAGAAGCGGATATTACAGGTATTACCTTGCCGATAACCAAGCATAATTATTTTGTTCGGGATATCGAAGATCTTCCTAGAGTGGTTAAGGAAGCTTTTCATATCGCTACTACAGGTCGTCCGGGTCCTGTTCTTATCGATATTCCTAAGGATGTTAACAATGCATCCGCTCCCTTTTATTATCCGGAGACGGTGAATATCAGAGGCTACAATCCTACATTGAAGCCGAATAAGATGCAGGTTGATCGCCTGATTAAGGCCATTTCTGAAGCGAAGAAGCCTGTCATTATGGCGGGCGGCGGTGTCATTGCTGCTGGTGCAGAAAAAGAGCTGATTGCTTTTGCGGAGAAAACTCAAATTCCTGTCATCTGTACATTAATGGGTCTTGGCAGCTTTCCGGGAACCCATCCACTAGCACTTGGCTGGCCTGGAATGCATGGTAACTATACTTCTAACCAAGCGATCTTAAACTGCGACCTGCTAATCGGGATTGGGAATCGTTTTGATGATCGTATTACCATGGGACGCACGAAGGAATTTGCACCGAATGCGAAAATCATCCATATTGATGTCGATCCAGCCGAAATTGGCAAAAACGTAGAGACTCTCATTCCGCTTGTAGGCGATGTGAAGCTTGTTCTTGAAGCGGCGTTGCCAAAGGCTGTTGCTGCGGATACTGCAGAATGGCGTGCCCAGTTGAATGCGTGGATCAAGGAGTATCCATTCTCTTATAAGAAGAACGGGAATCTCAAGCCGCAAAGAATCATCGAGATGATCTATGAATCAACGGAAGGGGAAGCTATTGTTACAACTGACGTGGGACAGCACCAGATGTGGGCAGCTCAATACTACAAGTTTAGGCACCCTCGTTCCTTCATCTCTTCCGGTGGTCTCGGAACGATGGGATTCGGCTTTCCTTCTGCTATAGGTGCGCAGTTTGCCCATCCAGATCGAATCGTTGTTTCCATCAATGGAGATGGCGGCTTCCAAATGAATCTGCAAGAGCTCGCCATCGTTTCACAGCATAATGTTCCGGTTAAGGTCGTTATTATCAACAACAAGTGTCTCGGAATGGTTCGCCAGTGGCAAGAGCTCTTCTACGATAATCGTTATAGCCATATCGACTTGTCCCACAGTCCTGACTTTGTTAAGCTTGCTGAAGCGTATGGTGTAAAAGGTCTTCGCGCAGAGACGGAAGAACAAGCCTCTCAAGTGTGGCAAGAAGCTTTAAGTCATAATGGACCAGTGGTCGTTGAATTTGTCGTAGAACCTGAAGAAAACGTATATCCGATGGTTGCTTCCGGTTGTACTTTGGATCAGATGACAATGGGAGATGAGGAGTAGATGCAAAAACATACGATATCCGTACTGGTAAATGACCAGCCAGGCGTTTTAGCTCGAGTAGCTAATATGTTTGGTCGCCGGGGCTTCAATATCGACAGCATTACGGTCGGAAGCTCCGAAGAAAAGGGTCTTTCCCGGATGGTCATTATGACTAGCGGGGATGAAAAGACACTTGAGCAAGTGATGAAGCAGCTTCATAAGCTGATTGATGTCATCAAGGTTCAACATCTAAGTGCAGGTCCTATGGTAGCAAGAGAGATTGTACTCATTAAGGTTGATGCAGGGCCTACCACGCGCATGGAAATTACGGGGATTGTAGAACCCTTCCGTGCTGCCATTGTGGATGTCGGACCACAATCTGTGATTGTCCAGGCAACTGGCGATTCCGATAAGATCGATGCCTTAACGGAGCTTCTGCGTCCATACGGCATCCGTGAATTGACAAGAACGGGTCTTACCGCAATGGCAAGAAGTATGGCTGCAGTAAAAGTATAACTTTTGCTTTGTAGACACACTAATAGATTTGACACATTATCTAACAAAAAACAAAAAATGGAGGAATTAACAATGGCAGTAACAATGTACTATGAAAAGGATGTAAATCGTCAGGTATTAGAAGGAAAAACAATCGCGGTTATCGGTTACGGCAGCCAAGGTCACTCCCAGGCTCAGAACTTAAGAGACAGCGGATTTAAAGTAATTATTGGACTTCGTCCAGGACGTTCTTGGAACCAAGCAGAACAAGATGGATTCCAAGTATTCAATGTAGGAGAAGCGGTTGCTCAAGCTGATCTTGTGCAAATTCTTCTTCCAGACGAAACACAAGGAAAAGTTTACCGTGAAGAGATCCAACCAAACTTGAAAAAGGGTGCAGCTTTGTTCTTCTCCCACGGATTCAACATCCACTTCGGTCAAATCCAACCACCTGCTGATGTAGACGTGGTAATGGTTGCGCCTAAAGGACCTGGTCATCTTGTACGCCGTGTGTTTGTAGAAGGCTTTGGAGTTCCAGGATTGATTGCCATCGAACAAAACGCTACAGGAAAAGCTCTAGAAATCGGTTTAGCTTATGCTAGCGGAGTAGGGGCTACTCGTGCAGGTGTAATTGAAACAACTTTCCGTGAAGAAACAGAAACCGATTTGTTTGGTGAGCAAGCGGTTCTATGCGGAGGAACGGCTGAGCTTGTTAAGGCTGGATTTGAAACACTTGTTGAAGCTGGATACAAGCCTGAGATCGCTTATTTTGAGTGCTTGCATGAACTGAAGCTTATCGTTGATTTGATGTATGAAGGCGGACTTGAGTACATGAGATATTCTATCAGCGACACGGCTGAGTTCGGAGATTACAACACAGGTAAGAGAATCGTAAACGAAAATACGAAAGCGGAAATGAAAAAGGTATTGGCTGAAATCCAAGACGGAACCTTTGCTCGTAACTGGATCCTAGAAAACCAATCTAACCGTGCAGCTTTCAGTGCTCGTCGCCGTTTAGAGAGTGAACACCAGTTGGAAACAGTAGGTAAGCAACTTCGTGAAATGATGGCTTGGATCAAGAAATAAGAAGACTAGAATTCACAAGGGGAAGCTGGCATTGCTGCCGCTTCCCCTATTAACTTAGAAAAGAGGCTGGATACAGTGTCTAGAGAGTATAAAATTGCTGTCCTACCTGGTGATGGAGTCGGTCCAGAAGTTGTGGAACAAGCCATCAAGGTACTGGAAGTTGTTGCAGAACAAGAACAAGTAACCTTTAACTATTCCTATGCGCGCCTTGGGGGCAGTGCGATTGATGAAGATGGAACTCCCCTGCCAGAGGCGACTCTTGAAGTGGCTAAAAATGCAGATGCGGTATTACTAGGTGCCGTAGGAGGACCTAAATGGGATCAAAATCCGAGTCACCTTCGTCCGGAGACAGGTCTCTTGGGGATTCGTAAGGCCTTAGGGTTATACGCCAATCTTCGTCCGGCTGTGATGTTTGAATGCATGGCTAGTGCTTCTTCTTTAAAAGAGGAAGTGGTAGCAGGCGTGGATATGATGGTCGTTCGCGAGCTGACAGGAGGCATTTATTTCGGAGAGAAGAAGAGATTCACGGACGAGAATGGCCGTGATGCTGCCATCGACACGCTTCTCTATAACGAGGATGAAGTCGAGAGGATTGCTAGAAAGGCATTTGACATTGCCCGCAAGCGAAATAACAAGCTTGTTTCTGTCGATAAAGCTAATGTACTGGAAAGTTCTCGCTTATGGAGAAGTGTAGTAGAGCGCGTTGCCAATGAATATCCAGATGTAGAGCTATCCCATATGCTCGTGGATTCTTGCGCGATGCAGCTCGTCCGTGCACCGAAACAGTTTGACGTCATTGTAACAGAAAACATGTTTGGCGATATTCTTAGTGACGAGGCAGCCATGCTAACGGGCTCGATTGGTATGCTGGCATCCGCTAGTTTAAGCGATGGACATTTAGGCCTATATGAACCTGTACATGGTTCAGCTCCAGATATCGCAGGGAAAGGCATAGCCAACCCAATTGCAACCATCCTGTCTGCTGCTCTTATGCTTCGTTATTCCTTAAATTTGGATGCAGCCGCACAGCGCATTGAAAATGCAGTTGAGAGTGTACTAAATCAAGGAATTCGTACAGGCGATATTGCAGAAGACAAGGCTTCAGCTGTCGGAACGGTTGAGATGACGCAGCATATTATCAATGCATTGAAGAAGTAGTGTATCCCAATACAAGACCCTCCTTTAGAAATTCATTTCCGAAGGAGGGTTTTCTTTAATTCAATCGTGTAGTAACTCTTTAATGGGACTTTTCCAAGAAATATCCGCATAGGGGTAACGAGCCTCAATGATTCGCTTAAGTTCTTGAAAATCCTTCCTTTCTAGCCCCACTAGCTTTTGGTTGTCTCTAGGCCACACATGGATCTTAATAATTTGAAAGGCTTCTTCTGTTGTCCCCATGTATTTTTCTGCTTCAAACAGCACACCTTTAAAAGCAATGAGCATATTGCGATGGACGACCTTTTTATCATCCATAATAAGGGTTCGGCCATCCTCTAAGGCTTGGGTCAGCTTTCTTTGAGGGTTTAGAAAGAACTTAAAGCACCAATAAAGTCCAATTGCCAAGAGAATAAACAACAAAGCACGAAAGATAAGTACCATAGGACCTTCCTCCAGACCAAGTCAATTGTTTAACTACTTATACGTGATTCAAGAAGGTTTGGATTCATTGAATTTCTTTTGCAGATGCGATAATATGAGTTAGCTTGAGGTAAAACAATAATAGTGCGAAAGGGAAGGAGGTTTACTATACTGGTGAACACGGTTATTGCAACGTTAAATGCGAAATATATTCACTCTTCATTAGCCCTTCGCTATTTGAAAGCTTACTGTCAAAAGGATTTCCCAATTGAAATGAGGGAATTCACGATTAAAGATACACCGATGAATATCGTAACCGATATCTTTCTCCATGAGCCAGAGGTGGTTGGGTTCTCTTGTTATATATGGAATATCGAAGAGACGATCATCGTCATAGATATGTTAAAGAAAATAAAACCAGATCTGAAAGTGGTATTAGGCGGGCCAGAGGTCTCCTATGATGTTGATTACTGGATGGAAAGGCTACCGACAGTGGATTTTATTGTTGTTGGAGAGGGGGAGGAAACATTTCATCATCTGCTGCAGGAATTGGCGGGACAGCAAAAATACCATCTGGTGTTTGGGCTAGCTTATCGCAAGGCAGGAGAAACAATCATTAATCCTCCACGCCCTAAATTGGATCTTAATCAGATCCCTTCACCATTTCAAGGGTTTCCAGACCTCTCTGAATTGAGGAATCGAGTGGTCTACTTTGAAACCTCTAGGGGATGTCCATTTTCCTGCAGCTTCTGCTTGTCTTCCATTGAAGTTGGCGTTCGTTATTTTGATATCGAGAGAACCAAGAAAGAGCTTCTATTCTTGATTGACAATGGGGTCAAGCTTATCAAGTTTGTGGACCGCACCTTTAATATTAAACGCGATTATGCATTGGAGATTTTTGAGTTTTTAATTCAGAACCATAAAGGTACTGTTTTTCAATTTGAGATTACGGCGGACATTATGCGGCCAGAGGTCTTGGACTATCTAGCCCAAAATGCACCTCCTGGCATTTTCCGTTTTGAAATTGGAGTGCAGTCCACTCGGGATGAAACCAATCTAATTGTGAACCGTAGGCAGAACTTTGAGAAGCTAAGCCATACCGTGCGTACAATAAAAAAAGCTCAAAACATTGATCAGCATTTGGATTTGATAGCGGGTCTTCCGGAAGAGGATTATCACTCTTTCCGAAAAACCTTCAACGATGTGTTTGCGCTCCGCCCAGAGGAGCTTCAATTAGGGTTTTTAAAAATGCTTCGTGGCACGGGAGTTCGCCTGAATGCAGAGAAGTATGGTTACGTTTGGATGGAGCACTCTCCTTATGAAATCCTAGGGAATGATGTGTTGCCGTTTAGAGACATTGTCCGGATTAAGCGTGTGGAAGACGTATTAGAGAAGTATTGGAATGCTCATCGTATGGACCATACTTTAGAGTTTTTATTTGCAAAGGTGTTCGAAACCCCATTTGACTTTTTCCAGCAATTCGGTGACTATTGGGAAGGGAAAGGCTGGCAGAGGATTGGACATCAGCTAGAAGATTTATTTACGAGATTATATGCTTTTCTAGAGCATAGACATGTAGAGTACCTGTCAGTAATTAAGGGTTTAATGCAGCTGGATTACTTCTTGACGCAGAAGAACAAGCCTCGAAAAACCTGGTGGACATTTGACATGGAAAAGCAGGAGCAGCAGCGTCTCATGCGGCTTGTAGCTACTCAACCTCAGTTTCTTGGCCAAGAATTTGAAAGTCTAGGGCTGGATGAAAAAGAATTGCATAAGCATGCTATTCTAGAGATCCTGCCGTTCGACTTAACGTCTTATTTAGATTCAGGGGAAATCAAACATTCGCCCTGTTTATTAATCGTCTATTACGAGGTTGGCAAAGGTCCCAAGTATTTTTCAAGCTCTTTATCCAATGTGCAAATATTGGAAATATGAGCTATAATGAATGAATGGGGCTAACTTGTACTCTAGGAGGGATACGATGGAAGATAAAATTTTAAGTATGTTTAAAGAGTTAACCGAAACTCCTGGCGCTCCTGGTCACGAGGGACCGGTTCGTGAAGTCATGAGAAAATACATAACTCCTTACGCTGATGAAGTATACACAGACAACCTGGGGAGCTTAATTGCGAAGCAAGTGGGTAATGAAGAAGGTCCGAAGGTGATGGTGGCAGGTCACTTGGATGAAGTGGCTTTTATGATCACCATGATTACCGACAAAGGCTTCCTTCGATTTCAACCACTAGGCGGCTGGTGGGAGCAAGTCATGCTTGCCCAACGGGTTACGGTGCTGACCCGAAAAGGCCCTATTGAAGGGGTAATCGGCTCGACACCTCCTCACATCTTATCTCCTGAGGCAAGGAAAAAGCCGGTAGATAAGAAAAATATGTTTATTGATATTGGAGCTTCCAGCCGGGAAGAAGCTGAAGAATTCGGTGTTCGTCCTGGGGATACGGTTGTACCTATTTGTCCTTTTACCGTCATGAAGAATGAAAAATTAATGATGGCCAAGGCATGGGATAATCGGATCGGCTGTGCGATCGCGATCGAGGTCTTGAGACAATTAAAAGAAGAGAAACATCCGACAATCGTTTATGGAGTAGGAACTGTGCAAGAAGAAGTCGGCTTGCGTGGAGCTCAGACATCGGTTAACGCGGTCGGGCCGGATATTGCGTTTGCCGTCGACGTTGGCATCGCGGGAGATACGCCAGGGATTAAGAAAGAGGATGCACAGTCGCGTCTTGGAGGCGGCCCGCAGCTCTTATTGTTTGACGCTTCAATGATTCCTCATCGAGGATTAAGAGATTTCGTCATTTCTACAGCAGATGAGTTAGGAATTCCTTACCAGTTCGATACCGTTGCAGGAGGAGGAACGGATGCTGGACGTTTACACCTCCATAATAAAGGGGTTCCTTCAATGGTCATCAGTGTGGCGACAAGATATATCCACAGTCACGCGGCTATCCTGCATCGCGATGATTTTGACCATGCGGTGAAGCTGCTGGTTGAAGTAATTAAGCGTTTAGACCGGGCTAAGCTTGAGGAAATAAAGCAGGTGTAGAAAAGAAGAGAGTTCACGATGAAGTGAACTCTTTTTCTTTTCTTTAGCTTTTTTGTCCAATCCCCTGGTGCAGCAGCTGCAGCATTTCCCCTTGCTTGGAAGCATCGGCTTGGTTCCAGAGAACCTCAAATAAAACGCCGAGTCCAGGCAAGGTTTTGTCCTCTTGGCTTTCGATGGCATCGACGATGGTGCTCCTTAACTCCCCAAGGGAGGAGTCGGCCACGTTGGCGATGACTGCTTGCCTTAGATTAACTTGGCTGACATTCATGGGACAAGCCTCCTTTTTTGGCAGATAAGATGGATAAGATATCTAGGTTTCTTCAACTGCATAAGTTCAACTAGGCTGTGGGGGAGAAGAAGTGAAAATTTCCCCTCTATCACCCACAGTCACCATTTATGTTGCTATTGTTTGCGATCCACATGTTTTTCATCCAATGATAGAAACTACAAATAGCTGTGTTATAATGTGGGAAAACGTCGTTCAAAAGGGGAAGGAAGAACATGGCTGCGAAAACTTTTGCCGTGATAGGCATGGGGCGATTTGGCTCGAGTGTAGCCAAAACGCTGTACGAAATGGGCTATGATGTTATGGCTATTGATTCGAACGAAGAAAAGATCCAAGAACATATTCAATACGTAACCTATGCTGTACAGGCAGACTCCACCGACGAGCACGCCTTGAAAGAGCTCGGAATCCGAAATTTTGATGTCGTTGTTGTGGCCATTGGCGAGGATATTCAGGCAAGTATTCTAACTTCTCTTATTCTTAAGGAGCTAGGGGTCAAACAAATTGTAGTGAAGGCCCAAAACGAACGGCATGGGAAGGTGCTGTATAAAGTGGGCGCTGATCGCGTTGTTTTTCCTGAGCGGGATATGGGAAGTCGAGTGGCGAATAACCTGGTATCTCCTGGAATACTTGACTTTATTGAATTGGCAGAAGACTATAGCGTGGCTGAGATTGCAGCCACCGAACGAATGGTTGGAAAAAATCTAATTGAATTGAATATCCGTGCCAAGTTTGGAGTCAACGTTATGGCTATCAAGAGTGGACCAGAGATTAATATTGCCCCAAAAGCGGAGGATACCATTAACGATGGAGATATTCTCGTTGTTATTGGTCATAATACAGACCTGAAACGGATGGAGGAAAAGACAAAATAGGAGTGAAGAAACGGATGCAAGAAACCATCCAATCAGTACAAAATGCAAAGGTCAAAGAGTGGGCTAAGCTTAGTACAAAGAAAGGCAGAGAAAAAGAAGGAGCTTTCTTAATTGAAGGCGCCCATCTTGTAGAGGAAGCCTTAAAGAGCGGGACAAGCATGCAGGCTATTCTTCTTACGGAAGACTTCTCTTTAAGTGCAACCTTTCAACAGTTTCTATCCAATACGCCGACGCCTATCTATTGGATATCCCAAGCCGTCTCCGAAAAGCTGTCAGATACTGAAACACCGCAAGGGGTTTTTGCTGTCGTAGAGATAAAGCAACATCGGCTGGCGGAGCTAACCCTAAAGTCTCCAGTTCTTCTTCTGCTGGATGCCGTACAGGATCCCGGCAATCTAGGTACCATGATTCGCACGGCTGATGCTTCGGGAATAGGAGGGGTTATCCTTGGCAGAGGAACCGTCGATGTGTATAATCCTAAGACAGTTCGTTCGACCATGGGTTCGCTTTTTCATCTTCCGATTGTACAAGCTGATCTGTTGAGCACCTGCGAGGAATTAGTGAGACAAGGCTTCCGGTTAATCGCGACAAGTCTAGAAGGAGCTGTATCCTATGATGAGCCAGTCTATGGCGGGCCGATTGCAATTATAATAGGCAATGAGGGAAACGGGGTCTCCCCCGAACTCTTAGAGCGTTGCCAAACCAAGGTCAAAATCCCGATCTACGGTCAGGCCGAATCCTTGAATGCCGCAACAGCCGCAGGGATTATTCTTTATGAGGCTGTGCGTCAAAGAAAGTAAGTTGCATGAAGTCCGTCAATTGTTTATAATGTATTCTGAAAATCATATGAAGCAAATAAAGGCTTCGACGGAGACTAGTAAATAAGTAGATGCTATAGCAGGATGATTTGTCATCCTTAAGGGAGAGAGAGCCATGACTGAGAGCTCTCTTATAGAAGAACTTATTGAATTCACTCCTGAGCTGTCCCCTGAACTACAGTAGGGGGTACCGGATGATTGTCCGTTAACGATTGTTTAAGTGAGAATTAGAGGAAACCTTCTAGTTCTAATAAGGGTGGTACCGCGACCTCTCGTCCCTTACGGATGAGGGGTCTTTTTCATTTTCATGCAAGGAGGAAAGCATGTGCGCGATCAATTAATGGAAGTTAAAGAAAGGGCTCTCGGTGAGCTTCAGCAAGCAGCGAATCTAGCTGAACTGAACGATCTAAGAGTAAAGTACCTCGGAAAAAAAGGGGAACTTACTGAGATCATGAAAGGAATGGGAAAGCTCTCTGCTGAAGAAAGACCCCTCCTCGGACAGTTGGCCAATGAAGTTCGAGATGCCATTGGAGCTATTCTAGAAGAGAAGAAGGAAGCGCTGGAAGCGTCAGCTCTAGAAGCTCAATTAAGAAGTCAAACCATTGATGTTACGCTTCCAGGAAGAGCGTTGGCGAAAGGAAATAAACACCCGCTCACCCAGATCATAGAGCAGATTGAAGATATCTTCATTGGTTTAGGGTTTGAGATTGCGGAAGGCCCAGAGCTCGAGACGGATTACTATAATTTCGAAGCGTTAAATTTACCTAAAGACCACCCGGCTCGGGATATGCAGGATTCCTTCTATGTTACCGAGGATTTGTTGATGCGGACGCATACTTCGCCGAACCAAGCTCGAGTGATGGAAGCGAAACAAGGAGAAGTGCCGGTAAAAATCATTTGCCCTGGCCGAGTTTATCGCCGCGATGATGACGATGCTACGCATTCCCATGTGTTTACCCAAATTGAGGGACTTGTGATTGGTAAAGATATTCGGATGAGCGACCTGAAAGGAATTTTGTTAGCTTTCTCCCGCGAAATGTTCGGGGAGGACGTACAGATCCGCTTGCGTCCTAGCTTCTTTCCTTTTACGGAACCAAGTGCTGAGGTTGACGTGACCTGCGCTGTTTGTAAAGGAAAAGGCTGTCGTGTATGCAAAGAAACAGGCTGGTTAGAGATCTTGGGATCAGGAATGGTGCATCCTAAGGTGTTGGAGATGTCTGGATACGATTCAGAAAAATATACAGGCTTCGCTTTCGGTATGGGTGTAGAACGAATTGCTATGCTGAAGTACGGGATTGAAGATATTCGACACTTCTATAACAATGATATCCGGTTTTTAAGACAATTTAATCGTAGGTAGGCGGTGAGTGAACAATGAAGGTTTCTTACAATTGGTTAAAGCAGTATGTGGATCTAGAGGGAATCACGCCAGAGGAGCTGGCAGAGAAGCTGACGCGCAGCGGTGTCGAGGTAGAAAGTATAGAATCTCGAAACAAAGGAGTATCTCAGGTTGTTATTGGTCATGTGGTTGAACGTGAAAAGCATCCAGATGCAGATAAGCTAAATGTTTGTCAAGTCGACGTTGGTCAGGCAGAGCGTTTGCAAATCGTTTGTGGAGCTCCTAATGTAGCAGCCGGGCAGAAAGTGGTCGTATCCGTCGTTGGAGCGGAGTTGCCAGGAGGGCTGAAAATTAAAAAAGCGAAGCTTCGCGGCGTGGAGTCGCAGGGGATGATTTGTTCTGCGAAAGAGCTCGGAATCAATGACAAGCTTTTGCCCAAGTCTCAACAAGAAGGAATCATGGTCTTGCCTGAAGAAACAGAAGTGGGTCAAGACGCCTTAGTTTATCTTGGCTTAGATGATTACATTCTTGAACTGGGCTTAACGCCAAACCGTTCGGACTGTTTAAGCATGCTAGGGGTGGCTTATGAGGTAGGCGCCATCTTAAATCGCCAGGTTCAACTTCCGGAGGTCTCCGTTTCTGAACAGGGGGATTCCATTGAAGGCAAGGTTCAAGTAGAAATAGAAGCACCAGAGCACTGTACGCAATACTCGGCTAGACTAATCTCAGGGGTCCAATTAGGAGCCTCCCCGATTTGGATGCAAAGTAGATTGATGGCTGCCGGAGTTCGTCCGATTAACAATATTGTTGATATTACCAACTATGTCATGCTTGAGCAAGGTCAACCGCTTCATGCATTTGATTACGATCAGGTCCAAGACGGGAAGGTTATCGTCCGTTTGGCTGGCGATGGAGAAAAGATAGTGACCCTGGATGAATCCGAGCGTTCTTTGGATCAAGAAATGCTTCTGATTGCCGACCCGGTAAAGCCGATCGGGATCGCAGGCGTTATGGGTGGAGCGAATTCCGAGGTATCGGAGCAGACTACCACTATCCTTCTAGAATCCGCCCATTTCGCAGGCATCTCGATCCGTCGAACAGCCAAGAAATTAGGATTACGCTCCGAAGCAAGTCTGCGGTTTGAAAAAGAAGTGGATCCTGAGGCCGTATTGCGGGCATTAGACCGAGCGGCCCAATTAATGGTTGAGGTGGCGGGAGGAACGGTAGCTAAGGGCATCGCTGCTTCTGTTGTAAAGGAGCCAGTAAGGCAGCATGTTAAGCTGCGCCTGTCCCGGGTCAACGATCTGCTAGGCACGACTCTTCAGGTAGAAGAAGTGGAATCCATCCTAAGACGTCTTCAATTCCAATACTCACAGGAAGAAGTGGCCTTTCATGTTGAAGTCCCTACTCGCAGACAGGATATCACGAGGGAAGTTGACCTAATTGAGGAAGTGGCACGCTTGCATGGCTATGATCATATTCCTACTAGTCTGCCGGAGGTGCCTACGACTCAAGGGGGATTAACGAGCTATCAGCAATTCCAACGGGATATCCGTAATCTTCTTACAGGTGCAGGGCTATTTGAAGTGTCTACGTACTCCTTCACCAATGAGCAAATCATGTATGATTTTGCTCCATTGTATCAGGAGACCAAAGGGATTCCGCTAGCGATGCCAATGAGTGAAGAACGCAGCCATCTGCGGGTGAACCTGTTGCCGCATCTCCTTGAAACAGCAGCCTACAATCGAAATAGACAGAATTTGGATCTAGCAGTTTTTGAGATGGGAAGAGTGTTTATTAGTGAAGAAGAGCAGCTCTCGATGCTGCCTCAAGAAAAACTCGGATTAGCAGGACTGTTAACTGGAAGCTGGTCAGGGGAACATTGGTCAACTGCTGTTGCTCCCGTGGATTTTTATGTTGCCAAGGGAATGGTTGAGCTTCTTCTTGAGAATATGGGAATTTCTCAGGTCTCCTATAAGGCTTCAGAGTCTATTCGCGGCATGCATCCAGGTCGGACAGCAGAGCTATGGATTCAAGGAGAATGCATCGGGTATCTTGGCCAAGTGCATCCACAGCTGCAGAAAAAGTATGACGTGGAAGAAACCTATGTATTCCAGCTTGATCTGGAAAAATTATTTAGCTATGTGGAGCGAATGAGCCAATACAAAGCCCTACCAAAATATCCTGCAAGCACTCGGGATCTTAGCATTGTTGTGGATCAACAGGTTTCTGCAGCTGCCCTTCAACAGGTGATTGAAGAAAAGGCTGGAAACTTGCTGGAAAGAGTAGAACTGTTTGATGTCTATACAGGAGACAAAATAGGGGAAGGGAAGAAGAGTATGGCATTCTCCCTTATTTATCGTAACCCTGAAGCAACACTGACAGATGCTGAAGTGAATGAAGCGCATGATCGTGTGGTTAAGGGATTAGCTGAGTTGTATCAAGCGGAGCTTAGGGCTTAAAGGATGGGGTTACCCATCCTTTTTCTCCTTTTGTTTATAGTCCAGGTTTAACAAAAAATGTATAATAATGAACTATAGGGATAAGCTGATATTTGGAAGGAGAAATGCAGCGTGCGTGATGAGGAAAAAAATAAAATTACAGTAGATATTTATGGGCACCAATATCGAATGGTCGGGAAGGCTAGTGTAGCCCATCTTCGATCTGTGGCGCATTATGTAGATGAAAAAATGAGATTCATTGCCAACGGCAATGCCAGGTTGGATACATCCAAGCTTGCGGTGCTTTCCGCATTGAATATTGCCGATGAGTTTTTTCAACTTAAGCAAGAATATGAGGAATTGCTTCGCATCTTGGAAGAGGAGGAAAAGCGTAAAGAATGAACAGCGTCGATATGGGGCTTATCGGCCTTTTTCTAATAAGTATTGTATATGGACACCATAAGGGGTTTGTTAGACTTGCCATAGGAATCGTAGGTCTTCTGGCATCATTTGCTATTGCCTACTCTTTTTCACAAGATACAGCCGTTTTTCTACAAGAGCAATTTCCTCTCCCGACTGAAAGTACCAATCCCCTTTTCCAAGCATTTCTCAG
>JBEQAI010000049.1:0-13731 GCA_041640415.1 Ammoniphilus sp.
TTGGATCATTGTTTACCCACCCATATTGAATTGATACTTTAATTATACAGAAAAATAGGTGTATTCACCTCAGAAATTGAGGGAATACACCTTTTTTAACTTTCAGAGGACTTTTTCAGCGGCCTCGAATTTTCTCCACCCCTTTTCTATGCTTGACCAATATCCATGAGCTTGCTCATATTTACAATTTTAATTTCTTTGCCTGTAATATCGATCAACCCTTGCTGCTTCCACTTCTGAAAGGTTTTATTCACTGTAATTCGTGATGTCCCGATATACTGGGCAAAAGAGCTTTGATCAATAGCCACCGTCTCGTTTTCTTTAATGAGTTTAAGCAAGTAATGAGCCATCTGCTGCTCAACCGGGCTATCTAACAGAGAAACAATCTCCGCCAAAACTCTGAATTTATAGATTAAAGAATTCATAAACAGAGATGCCGCTTCCGGATGATCCACACACACCTTGGAGTAGGCATCGTCCGAAAAGTAATACAAAACCGAATCAGATGTCGTGACAGCGGATGTCAGATAAGCCTCTTCGTGTACTCCGTGCTCTCCTAACAGCATGCCTACAGGAACATAGTTAACGATACGTTCATCCCCATTATCGGAAAGGACCAAAATCTTCACTCCGCCCTTACTCAAATAGTAGAATCCCTTTCCACTTTCTCCTTGCCTATAAACAACCGTGTTCTTCGGCAATTCAAGCCTTTGTCCATAGTCTAAAAAGGGTTCCCACTTATAGCGAAGCTCTAGCATGAACACATCTCCCCTTTTTATAATAGAGTCCGTATACTCCATAACTCAGGAAAGAATCGATGGCTTAATCTCTGCTGCAGATAATGTACACCAGAAGATCCGCCCGTTCCGCGCTTATAGCCAATGATTCTTTCCACTGTTTTCATATGATTGTAACGCCATTGCTGCTGACGGTCTTCAACATCGATTAGCTTTTCTGCTAATTCATACAAGTCCCAGTATTGGTCCACATCCCGGTACACAGATAGCCAGGCTGATTCGACACTTGGGTTGGCTTTATAGTCTTGGGACCAATCTCGATCCAGGCACTCCGGATCGATCGAAAACCCGCGGCGAGCCAACGCTTGTATGGCCACATCATAGATGCTCGGCTGGTGTAGAGCAGACTCCAATCTCATATATAGATCCTTTTGATGAGAAAAAACCTTTAACATTTCCGCATTCTTATGGCCCAGCGCAAACTCAATCAAACGATTTTGATAGGATTGGAAACCAGATGAATATCCTAGCTTGTCTCTGAATTCCGTATATTCCGCTGGCGTCAATGTCGATAACACATCCCACGACTGGATGAGCTGTTGCTGGATCCGCGATACACGAGAAAGCATCTTGAACGATGGATCCAAATGATCATGGCGGATACAATCAATAGCAGCATTCATTTCATGCAAAATAAGCTTCATCCACAATTCCGAGCTTTGATGGATGATAATAAATAACATTTCATCATGATGATCAGACAACCTATGCTGACTATTTAAAACGTTCTCGAGCTGCAAATAGTCTCCATATGTTAGGTTTTTATTGAAATCGGTTACAATACCTTGTTCTAAACTCGTTGGCTCCTTTTTCTTCTCTTGTTCGCTCAAGCTCTTCACCGCCTTTATCAGGATACTCTGTCAAGTATACCATTTTTTGATAGATTCAAAAAGGAACTGGATGGACAAAAAATGATAGTTTACTAAGGTTGGTTTGGCAAAGAAGCAAGTTCAAGATCCATCTGCATGGAAAGTTTAGCGGGAAGCTTCGTCTCTAGATCGAACCACATCAATCCCGACATTCTCAATTCTTCTAAACCGGTTTCTTCCATTACAGAAGCAGGAATCTCTTGGTTAGAGAACATGCTGCTTGCAAGATTCATCATTTCTTGCATGGAAGTAAATCTCCCTTGTAAAGATATTTTTTGCATTTCTTTACTCTGTATGTTATACGTCCGCGTTGGAAAAGGTTTCCTAATCATACAAAAGGTATGCCTCATCACGAGACATACCTTCATTACTCATAAACTATAAAAACATACTCAAGTTCATGACTCCTAGTACCGCTTGATCCGGATAAATGGTTCGGGACTCTATCTTCCATTTATTCTCTACTCTTCGAATTACATCTACTCGCTCCCCATAAAGCTCTTCCGTATTAATATCCGATCCTCTGCTGCGCTTGTATAAGAAATAACTTCGCACCTTGAATTCATCGGGATCTACTGTTGGTTCGACAACGACGTTGCTAACAAAATGCCGCTGGCGCGTTGGCGGGCTCTCTACCCAGGCTGAAGAGGTATAAAGTCTCATCACCCTTGTAGTAAGGGATGTTTTCGACTCCTCAAAATACGCCATATCATTATTGATATTAGCACCATCTTTTCCTTCTGTCGTGACACGCAGAGGCATTATGTAAACGATATCATCAGAAAGAAGGTCTAGCCACTCCTCATATTGCCTATGGTCTAATAGATATGCTTCCTGGTAAAGAAAGTTGGAAATCTGGTGAGTTAGCTCGAAATTCATTAAACTTCCTCCTTCACATTGAACAAATCCTTCGTCAATAGCTCCAGCCAATGCTCATGCATGCTGCGAGAGATGGCGTCAATATAGCAGGTCGGATAAGCGGTTCCAGGTCCTGGGAAGTTCGGATCCGGATCCACGTTGCCAAATCCCATCAGGTAATTGGAGACGCTGTTATAGTTTAGCTCTTTATCTCTTGCCATAATGCCTTTATTCGCCTCTACGATGCGAGCCCAGGTCTCGGTGTCATCCTGTTCCAATGTACCAGACGGACCAAAAGAGCCGATATACCCTCTATAAGCTTCTTCCTTATAATCCTCAGGCGCTGCCTTATCAATCATGAACCAGCACCATACTTCTACCTTATCAGGTCCCAGTGGCCTCCAAACTCGGAAGTTCAAATAATTATGCAAGTGTCCCTGAGTCCCATGCACCGGACTGACAAAAGAGAGGTTCGGGAAAACGCCTCCAACAAAAACCGTGGTTCTAGAGGCAATATTCGCTTGTTCAAGAGTCAGATTTCTCTCAAACATCGGCCACATGGATTCTGGCATGCCTTGGTATGTATGCTTTGAGCGTCCCGTAGCGGAAGTAATGACATTAATCCCGTGCCCATTGCCCATCACCACTTGATGTCCATAACCGGCATACAAGGGATCCGATGGGCTAATTCCCATCTCTACTGTGGAACGGTGCGTCGTTTGAACATGGTAAGGGTCAGCCGCGAAGTTTTCGCTCGTCGCTTTCCAGTTCGCTTTTGCCACCCAGCGATGAGGAACTCCCCTTACTTCCATTCCTCCGTCACTTCTTCCGAGCAAGATATCAAAGTACCACTTCATATCGCCTAGATAATCTTCAAGAGGCATCGCATTCGGGTCCAAATTACCAAAAATCATACCTCGATAGGAACCTACCCTTGGAATTGGTCTCAGTCCCCACTCATCCTTAGCCAAGCCTTCCCCATAGACCTTATCTCCAGCCACAATCCCGATAAGCTTCCCATCATTGTTAAAGCTCCACCCATGATAAGCACAAGTAAACGTTTTCCTTTTTCCATAATCAGCTGTACATAAATGAGCTCCACGATGTGGGCAGGAATTAAGGAACGCCTTAATCTCCCCTGCGTTGTTTCTGGTCACTAGGATCGGGTCGTTTACCATCCAACGTGTGACATAGCTTCCTGGTTCTTTTAGCTCACTTTCATGCGCAAGAAATTGCCAGGTACGAGCAAAGATTTGCTCTTGTTCTAGCTCATAAATCTCTGGATCCGTTGTAACCCATTGTGGGAGCAAGCCTTCGTCCATTTTTTGCTTTAAAACTTTAAATGTTTTCAAATCTAACTGGTTTCTCCTCATATTCTAAACCTCCTAGATTTTATCGTACTCTATTTGTTTATAATTCATCTAGTGAATCGTTAATTCATTGAGTGACTTCGTATATAAAATATATATAAAATCTTTCCACTTGTCAAATGATTTTGACCAATATAAAAAGCACATCCTTATTAAAAGATGTGCTTTGAATAGCCCAACTGTTGAGAAATTTTGTTCGCCGTCGCAACAACCTGTTGGATTAAATCCTCCCTAGCCTGTCCTTCCATTTTGAAGCTTGGGCCTGAAATTCCAATTACAGCAATCACATCCTTCCCCTGAAAAACTGGAGCTGTTATGGCAGTGAAGCCTACAAATGTTTCATCTACATCAACGTAAACGCCAGCTGTTCGGATGTCCTCCAGCCGATTCATAAACTTTTCCTTATCCAACAAGGTAAAAGGAGTCAAGGGCTCGAGCGGATATTCATCAAGTAACGCTGAAGCAAAATCAGCACTCTGATAAGCTAACAGCACAATACCGAATCCTCCATTATGGAGGATTCTTCTTCTCCCAATAAAATTACGGGGCTGAAAGTCTTCATCACTGTCAAACCTCAATAGATACTGAAGACTTTTTCCTTGCTTCACAGCGAGAACGGATGAATGCCCGGTTTCCTCAAATAAATCTAGCAGGAAAGGTTCAGCTTCTCTTCGTATATCTAGATTCTCTAGAACAATGCCGCCATATTCGATGGATTTGTATCCTAGGCGATACTGATTCACTCTTTGATCAAACTGGATTAGTCCGTTTCGCTCCAGGGTCCACAGTAAACGGTACGCCGTGGCTTTTGCTAATCCTGTTTTTTCTACAATCTCTTCTATTGATAGATTAGGTCTTTCGAAGCTGAAGCAATTTAAAATTTGGATGGCACGTTCTACAGCTCTAATCGGTTCAACATTTAAATCCCTCATCTTTATTCTCCAATTCATATATAAGTATTATCTCCATTATATCACCCGACCAGGGCGATGCTAGAGGTGGATGCCAGGCAGGGTGTGAAAAGAACCGGAGGGGATTGCGGTTATTCTAAGGTGAGCATACAAAATGGACCATTTAGACGGAAGACATTCCGGTTATTTGGTCAGTGAGGAGTGTTTCTAGGGATTTACATTGAAATAAGCGGAGTTTCCTCCGATTATTTCGTGTGTTTTTCCCTACTTTTGGTAATTAGTCGAAATACGATCAGGTTAATCTTTTTCCGCGCCGCCACTCATCGTCCTTGTAGAAACTGACCGGACCGAGCATCAGAGATTATCAAAATAACCCAGGCGGTTTAAGACCTCCTGGGCTACATTAAGATTATTGCGGAGTAAATGTCATGATGACATTTCCACTCCCTGAGGATTGACCGTAACCAAGAAACTTACTTTGATAGCTACCTTCAAGGAATCCTAACAAAGCAGCTAAATGCCTTCCGCCAGCCTCAATACCCGCTGCTCTTGCATACTGGGGAAGCATTTCCCAAGCCGTTTGATAGTCATTCTTGTTAAGATAGTCAATAAACTGATTATCCATCGCTTGTTCCGCCAAAGTAGGCATCTTTTCCGGACCGCGCACTAAATTATGCGCAAGGGCGCCACTGCTGACAAATACAACCTTTTTATGGCTTTCACGGCAGACCTTACCCATTACTTGGCCCCATTTATAGGTTTCCTCTAGGTTGGCAGCCCAGCAGCAGGAAAGCTCAATTACAGGAATATCCTCTTTTGGAACAAGATAGCGTAGAGGCACGACCGTTCCGTAATCCAAAACGTAGGTTGGATCATTGACCTTCAAAATACGGAGGTTTGCCTTCAATCCGGCTTCAACCAATTGGGTTGCAAGCTCCTCATCTCCCGGGTAATCATAGGCTACATCCGAGATTAGATCCGGAGCCTCGAAAGCCGTGAGAATTCCTTTATGCCGTGGTGTGGCATCGACAAAATGATCGAACGTAGACTGCCAATGTGTAGAGATTAGAATAACAGCATCCGGCTTAATTCTTTCAATTTCTTGCGCTACTTGTTTCATCCCTTGAATTATGGGTTGGTAGAATGCAGGTGCTCGATCTTCAAAGCAAATGCGAGGAACGTGTGCTGTGATTACGCCTAATTCAATGGTCATTCCGAGCCCTCCCCTATTTCATGCCTTATCTTCCTGGAATATCGGACATGGCGGTTCCGCCAATTCCCCAATGCGTCTTGGGAACCTCTGTAACGATCACACGGACATTTTGTTTAGGTGCTCCTAGCGTTTCAGAAGTTGTATTCGTTAGATTTTGAATGAGTTCCTTGATTTGTTCTTCTGTTCTACCTTGAGCAATTTGAATGTTGATGATTGGCATCTTGTCATACCACCTTTATTATTCTGCAACCTTAAAGCCGATTTCTCCCAGTCCGTCCAGCTTGGCTGTAACGGTGTCTCCAACGGACAGCAACACGGCACCTGTAATGCCCCCGGTTAGAATAACATCGCCAGCTTTCACCTTTTGGCCTTTTCTAGCTAACATATTCGCTAACATCGCCACCGAGTTCGCAGGGTGACCCACTACCGCTGCTCCAGCACCCAAGTCTTTGATTTCCCCATTAATAGAGAGCGTTGCCCCTACTAAGTCTAGTTCCAGATTTTCTGGCTTAACCATGCGATTGCCGAATACCACTCTAGATGTTGATGCGTTATCCGCTATTACATCAGGCAAGGTAAACTGAAAGTTCTCATAACGGCTGTCGATAATTTCCAAAGCAGGAATCACGTATTCTGTTGCAGCTAATGCCTGGGCACCTGTAATGCCAGGACCCTCTAGATCTTTCCCCATGATGAAGGCAATCTCTACTTCCACCTTGGGATGGATCACATCTCGCATGGAAAGAGTGCCTCCGTCAGGGATCAGCATATAATCAAATACGTATCCATAGATGGGCTCTTCCACATTCATTTGTTTCATTTTCGCCTGGCTCGTTAACCCCATCTTTGGCCCAATAATGCGGTCTCCATTTTGAAGTTTTAGAGAGACTAATTCATCTTGAATTTTATAAGCATCTTCAACAGAAAGCTCTGGATGTTCCAGGGTGATTCTCTTTACTTCTCTTTTTTCCAATTCAGCGCGATTCAAAAAATCCGCTGTTTCTTTGATATCTAATCCACTCATCGCTTATCCTCCCCTTATCGAACGGCCACTTCTTGACGCTTTTTAGCAATCTCGGCTGCTACATCTACGATCATGTCTTCTTGTCCGCCGACCACTCTCCGCTTTCCTAGCTCAATGAGGATATCGCGGGAATCAATGCCGAACTTTTTCGCAGCACGCTGGGCATGCAGCTGGAAGCTGGAATACACGCCTGCGTAACCAAGCACAAGGCTATCGCGAGTAATTTCCTGAGGAACTTGAAGAATCGGAGTCACGATATCCTCTGCAATATCCATCATCTTATATAGATCTACACCCGTCTCGATTCCTAAACGATCCAAGACAGCTACTAACACTTCCGTTTGCGTATTTCCTGCACCCGCTCCTAGGCAGCGCACACTTCCATCAATCCGGGTAGCGCCTTCTTCGATCGCCACAAGCGTATTAGCCATAGCTAAAGATAGATTGTTATGGGCATGGAAACCAATTTCAACGCTTAGACTTTGTTTGAGGGCTTTGATGCGTTCCTTCACTTGATGAGGAAGCAACGCTCCCGCCGAATCCACCGCATAAACGATATCCGCTCCATAGCTCTCCATGAGTTTGGCCTGTTCCACCAGCTTCTCTACAGGAGCCATATGGGACATCATTAGGAACCCAACCGTCTCAAGGCCTAATTCCTTGGATTTATAAATGTGCTGCGCGGATACATCTGCTTCCGTGACATGGGTTGCGATACGCGCCATTTTTGCGCCTAAGTCCGCGGCTTGCTGCAGTTCTTTTACTGTTCCGATACCTGGCAATAGTAAAACGGCTACTTTAGTCTGATCGCAAACGGAAACAGCTGCTTCAATCAACTCGAATTCGTTGGTGCGAGATAGCCCATATTGCAAAGAGGAACCGGCTAATCCATCCCCGTGTGCCACCTCAATATAGGGTACGTTGGCATCGTTTAGCCCCTTTGCCACGGCTAGAACCTGCTCCACTGTATATTGGTGAGCGATCGCGTGACTTCCATCACGCAAAGCTACTTCTGTTAGGTAGATATCGCGTTGCTTGGTCATCTCCATTCCCTCCTTACACCACTTTGTGGGCCATCTGATGTTTGGCCAATTCTTCTGCTACTTTAACGGCAGCAGCCGTCATGATATCTAAGTTCCCTGAATACTTCGGCAAATAATCGCCAGCTCCTTCTACTTCCAAGAAAACGGTCACTCGGTTTCCTTCAAAAATGGGTTCCGTTCTCAAACGGTATCCTGGCACGTAAGACTGTACGGTATTGACCATATCGATAATGGACTGGGTTACTTCCGATTCATTCATCATCCCTTCCTCGACTAGGGCATGAACGGTGTCTCTCATCAAGATGGGCGGTTCAGCCGGGTTGAGGATGATAATGGCTTTTCCTTTTTTCGCGCCACCGATCACTTCAATCCCACGAGAAGTGGTTTGCGTAAATTCATCAATATTGGCCCGGGTCCCAGGCCCAGCGCTTTTACTGGAAATCGTCGCTACAATCTCTGCGTAGCTTACGGGACTTACTCGATTGATCGCATGTACGATGGGGATCGTTGCCTGGCCTCCGCAAGTAATAAGATTGACGTTCGTTTGATCTAAATGCTCCCCCAGATTTACCGGAGGAACGACCAAAGATCCTATCGCAGCAGGTGTCAAATCCAGTACGATTTTTCCTGCTTCTTCTAGTAGCTTCGCATGGCGAAGATGTGCTTTTGCTGATGTGGCATCAAATACGATGTCAGCTAGTTCAGGGCGCTCAAGAAAGCCTTCGATCCCCGTACTAATGGCTTCATAGCCATGCTCCTTCGCACGTCTAAGTCCATCGGATTCCGGATCAATCCCAATAACCGTCGTTAATTGCAAGATATCCGAACGTTCCAATTTCATCATTAAGTCTGTACCGATATTTCCTGAGCCAAGAATGGCCACCTTCATTTTGGACATGTATGACAGCTCCCCTCTATCCTCTTTTAGCTTGTAAAGCGTACGCTAACTTCACCAAGATGAGCAAAACGTGCTTGGAAATGATCCCCTGGTTCTGCATTTACGGCGGCGGAAAGGGCACCCGAAAGAATCACTTCTCCCGCACGAAGCGTAATTCCAAACTCATGAAGCTTGTTTGCTAACCAGGCCACGCAAGTAGCCGGATGACCCAGAGCGGCTGCTCCTACTCCAGTATTCATGATCTCGCCATTCTTGGAAAGAACCACGCCAAGCGAAGCTAAGTCTATCTGATCAACGGATACGGGTTTACCCCCTAACACATAAAGACCGGAAGACGCATTGTCTGCAATCGTATCTTGAAGCTTGATTTTCCAATCTGCAACACGGCTATCTACAATTTCCAACGCAGGAAGCACGTAATCTGTCGCCTGCAATACATCCAAGACCGTTACTCGCGGACCTACCAAATCCTTCTTTAAAACAAAAGCAATCTCCGCTTCAACTTTAGGCTGCAATACTTTCTCAAAAGAAATAGCTCCGCCATTTTCCACGACCATACTGTCGAGTAAATGCCCATAATCCGGTTGATCTACGCCTAACAGCTTCTGCATGGCAAGAGAGGTTAAACCGATTTTCTTCCCGACCACATGCTGGCCGCTATCGATTAAGTTATTAATGGTCACGAGTTGGACTTGGTATGCTTCTTGAACGGTAAGTTCAGGATCCAAGGACGTCAGGGGTGCTACGCCCTGACGTTGGATAGTTGCTTGTGCAAGATGGTTAGAAAATCGAACGGCTTTCTCTGTATGATTGGAACTCAATGGGATTCCCTCCTATAATTTGATACAAATATTCGTTAACTCACTATAGAACTCAAAGCTGTGCATACCGCCTTCACGACCGATACCGCTTTGCTTCATTCCGCCGAATGGGGTACGCAAATCGCGTAAGAACCATGTGTTAACCCAGACAATACCCGCTTCGATTTGTCCAGCCACACGGTGAGCTCGGCGCAGGTCATTCGTCCAGATGGATGCGCTCAATCCATAATGAGTATCGTTGGCTTGTGCAATCACTTCTTCTTCCGAATCAAATGGAATCACCGTAACTACTGGCCCAAAGATCTCTTCTTGAACGACGCGGCAATTGCGGTCTAGCCCAGCAATGATGGTAGGCTCTAAATAGAAGCCTTTCTCTAATCCTTCTGGTCGACGGCCACCAGTTAAGATTTGGCCTCCTTCTTCCTTCGCCAACTCCACGTAGCTCATGACCCGGTTATAATGCTCTTCACCAATTAATGCTCCAACTTTGGTTTTCGGATCGAATGGATCCCCCACCACAAGCTCCTTGGTCTTAGCCACAAACTTTTCTACGAACTGTTCGTAGACAGGGCGCTCGACATAAATGCGGGATCCACACAAGCAAACTTCACCTTGGTTGATAAAACTAGATTTTAATGTGGTTTCAATGACTTCATCTAAATTGGAATCAGCAAAGATAATGTTTGGATTTTTACCGCCTAGCTCGTAAGAAAGCTTCTTAAGGGATTGAGCGGCTGCCTTCATGATAATCTTCCCTGTTGTGGTTTCACCTGTGAAAGAAATCGCATCTACATCCGGGTGCTCCGTTAAAGCGGAACCCGCAGAATCAGGTCCGAAACCGTGAACGATATTGACCACGCCGTCTGGAACTCCTGCATCTCGACAAATCTCTCCAAGTAAAGTGGCTGTCATCGGTGTCAGCTCAGCAGGCTTGATTACGGTTGTGTTTCCAGCCGCTAAACATGGAGCCAACTTCCAAGTTAATAATAGAAGCGGAAGATTCCAAGGATTAATTAACCCTACTACCCCAACCGGACGGCGGATGGCATAGTTGATGGCTACATCATCCGTTTGGTAGGCTTCTGTACCTAAGCCTCGCAAATAGTCGGCGAAGAAGTGGAAGTTGTAAGCTGAACGCGGAATATCAATCGTACTGGCCAACCAGTAAGGCTTTCCCGTATCCAATGATTCAAGCTTTGCTAATTCATCTTTTCTTTCTAGAATGATATCGCCAATGCGTCGGATGATAGCGATCCGGTCATTTAACGTCATTTTCTTCCAAGGTCCATTTAACGCTTTCTTTGCAGCTGCTACTGCAAGATCGATTTCTTCTTTACCACCCTCGGAGACTTGGCCAAGTACTTCTTCGTTGGCTGGATTTACATTATTAAAGGTTTTTCCGTTATGAGAAACGACGTATTGGCCATTAATAAAATGTAAACAATCGAAAGCTTTAACTTCTTGATCAACTGTAGTTTGAACCTGCATGGGAGAACCTCCTTAGGATTATGAATTCAGCGATTCGTGAATTTTCTCATTTCTTATAATCCAATAATAATTCACCATAGTTCTCCATGCAACACCAATGTTCTGCTATATGCAACAATAGAAAATATTTTTATTTGGGGTATTAAAGCCTTAAAACTATTGAATTTGATGCTCTATATGTTAAGATAATGGTTGTATACTATACAGGTTTATTGTTGTCTTATATGGAACACACCAACGAAAGGACGGCTTAGATGGAAAATAAAAACCAAGACTATCTACTTTCATCCGTAAAAAATGCCTTGCGACTTTTGCGCAGCTTTTCTATAGAAGAACCCGAAAAAAAGGTTACTGATCTAGCCACCTCCCTTGGAATTGGAAAAAGTACAGTCAGCCGATTATTGGCTACTTTAGCCAGCGAAGGCTTTGTCGTAAAAGATCCGGAAACACAAAAATACCGCTTAGGTTTATCCATCTTACATTTGAACACGGTGGCTACTTCAAATCTAGAGATTCATCGCGAATCTCTCCCCATACTTCAACGTCTCGTTGACGATGTAGGAGAAACGGCCCACATTGCCGTCATGGAGGATTCCGATGTGATTTACCTTAATCGAGTAGAATGCAAACATCCAGTCCAGATTCTTTCTCATATCGGTAGAAGAAACCCTGTACACTGTACCAGCTCCGGTAAGGTTATCCTTGCTTATCAGAGTAAAGAGGAGATTAATCGTTTTATTGAAAAGGGTCTAGAAAAATATTCGGCCAAGACGATCACCGATCCCAATGACTTCTTAGAATCTTTAAACACGATTCGTGGGCAAGGATATGCAGTCAGTATAGAAGAAATCACGGATGGTGTTGCCTCTATTGCGGCCCCTGTTCGAGACTATACAGGAAAAGTGGTCTATGCTGTAACCGTTGTCGGACCCGTCCATCGATTAAATCCTTATAGCACAAGTATTATTAGTAAGATAAAAAGTGCAGCAGCAGAAATATCTGAGAGTTTAGGCTACTGGAAAAGCAGCTAGTAGCCTCTACATATAAGCGATAAAGGAGAGGTTCTTATGTACGATATGCATACCCATTTCATCCCACCCGCTGTATTAGACTGGCTTAAAGAAAATCAAGAAAAAGTCCACGCCAAATGGGAAAAGAAAAGCCCTGCTCAAGCAGAATTTCTTACTATTAATAATAAATGGGGCTTTGAATTGAAGGAATCCTTCATCAATCCTACCCTTTACCTTGAAGAGCAGCAAAAGGCTGGAGTAGCCCACTCCCTGGTTTCACCCATCCCTCAGCTATTCATGTATGACTTTCCAGCCGATTTAACGAGTGAAGTTTCTACCGTATACAATCGCGCTCTTGCCCAATGGGTGAAAGATTATCCGAGCCAATTGTCAGCCTTAGCCACCATTCCCCTTAATCATCCCGAACAAGCAGCAAAAGAACTTCGCGAGGCCATGAATTTAGGGCTTAAAGGTGCCATAATCGGTCCAGGCTTAACGGATAAAATGTTAACTCATGAGTTCTTTTCCCCTTTCTGGGAAGAAGCAAACCATCAAAAAGCCGTCATTTTTATCCACCCTTTACTTGCCGAAGACCCACGCCTCAAACAGCGCATGATGCCTAATCTTATTGGCGTTCCATGGGAAACCACGATTTGTGCAACCGATATTTTATTAAGCGGTATGTTAGATCGTTACCCTGATGTAAAGATTCTTCTTGCCCATGGCGGTGGATTTTTACCCTATCAGATTGGAAGACTAAACAAAGGTTATGAAAAATGGAACATGGTCTCTCAAGCCTTGCAAGACGAACCCATCCAATATCTGCGCAGATTCTGGTTTGATTCCGTTCTATGGAATGAAATGAGTCTGGCTTATCTCATCGATGTTGTTGGCGAAGATCGAGTGGTCCCAGGATCTGACTTCCCCTTTGATTTGTGTGCATGGCCTCCTGCCGTACAACCAAACCTGGGGGTAGAAACACTGCTGAAGTAAGAAATAAAACGCCTCTGTAATTTAGAGGCGTTTCATCATTTTTACCACTCCATTGGCAACCCCACGTAATTTTCAGCGAGACTTGTCATCGCGGCACGAGAAGAGGTCACATAATCCAAATCGGCTAGCTGGATCCGGCGTTCAAAAGGAGAATGCTTAGGGTCCGTATGCAGCAAGGAAGTCATATACCAGGAAAAGCGCTCAGCCTTCCATACTCTTCTTAGGCATGTCTTGGTATAATCTTGGAGTAAGTCTTTTTGGCCTTTTTTATAAAAGGTGTCTAGTGCGCGAGCGAGAACTTGAACATCAGCTACAGCCAGATTCAATCCTTTTGCTCCCGTTGGAGGAACAATATGGGCCGCATCTCCAGCCAAGAACAGCCTGCCATACTGCATGGGATCACAAACGAAGCTACGCATGGCAATAATGCCTTTCT
>JBEQAI010000050.1:0-13636 GCA_041640415.1 Ammoniphilus sp.
AATAACTCGATTTGGCTAGAACCTGCCAATAGGTCTAACTTATAGGAATCCCGTTCCTCTCGGTACGTTTCCTGGATCACTTGACAGCCAAGAATATGAACGTAAAAGTGTTTGGATTTTTCATAGTCTGAACAAATAATCGCGACATGGTGAATTTTATTTAGGATCATGAAAAGAAGGCTCTCTTTCCTGCTGTATGTTTTTGACTAGATTTAACCCTGCTGCACGGAGAAAGGAAACATCCATTCCAATGGTAAAATATTGAATTCCCTGCTTTGACCAATAATCTACCTGTTCTTGATTGCTAACATGTATGCCGACCCATAATCCATGGTTTCTTACTTTGTTCACTACGGACAAAATCACATCCTGGACAAGGGGAGCCTCAACTTGACCTGGATATCCCAATGCTTGTGAAAGGTCCAAAGGCCCAATATAGATAATATCGATTCCAGGAACCGTTAAAATTTCATCTAGGTTCTCAAGACCAGATTGGGATTCAATCTGTACTAAAACTAAAGTATTGGATTCCGCTTGCTTCCTATGTTCTTCGAGCCCTAGTGCTCCCCAATTATTTGCACGCACGGGTCCGCCTATCCCTCTTTCCCCATTAGGACTATATCTTATACCCTTGAGTAGAGATCTGCATTGCTCAGCTGTTTCCATGCGAGGAAGGATGAGCATAGAGATGCCCATATCCGCTAAACGGTATAAGTCTGCAGGATTTTGAGTAGCGGTCCTTACGGCAAGAGGGATCTGCTGCTTATACCCTGCGAGGACCATATGGTCTAGAGTTGCCCAGTCGATGGGACTGTGCTCCAGGTCTAGGTGAAGGAAATCCACTCCCGTATCTCCAAGCACCTCTACGACAATAGGGGAAGGAATTCTCACCCACGTTCCATACACCGCTTGTCCGTTCGCTAACTTCTTTCTCGATTCTCTTCATGCATACGATCTTCTCCCATCCTTCCAGTTTCCATACTAGTTTCCTAATTATACCATATAATTTGTGCCGCGTACCATTTGCAATCCGCTTCGCTCCTCCTCCGCATGGGTTCGGCAAAGCTACTCTTGTGAATGAGTAAAAGCTGAGTGAAGGGATCAAAATTGGCCGGGACTTTCGGTGATTAAAGCCCTTTCTCCATCTTCATTGATAGCAAAATTGCGGGGTATCCCCGATGAGGCTCTGGACTATACTAGGGATGGTGATTAATTATGCAATGTCGATCCAGTAAGGAATTAAACGAATGCGTAACAGAAGCAAGAAAATCTACCCAGCACGGCAAAGTGGCAGATTATATTCCTGCATTAGGAAGAGCGAATCCAAATGATTTAGCAATAGCGATTCACTATCCCGACGGTCAATGTGTTTCTGCGGGAGACATCCAAAAAAAATTTACATTGCAAAGCATTTCAAAGGTCATTAGCTTGGCCCTCGTACTGATGGATCATGGTTCGGACTATGTGTTCCAACGTGTAGGGATGGAGCCAACGGGGGATCCTTTTAACTCGATTGTAAAATTGGAAACCGTGAATCCTGCAAGGCCTCTGAATCCGATGATTAATGCGGGAGCGCTGGTGGTCACCCATATGATTAAAGGAGCTTCAGTGGAAGAAAGATTTCAGCGTCTACTAACCTTTATTCAAGAGATGGCTAACGATTCGACGATTGGTTATTGTGCGCAAGTGGCGCAATCGGAGTTTGAGACTGCACACTTGAACCGGGCCCTTGCCTATTTTCTTAAGCAGCATAAAAGCTTAGATGAAGATGTAGAGCAGCTCATGGATCTCTACACTAAGCAGTGTGCTGTTGAGATGAACTGTTTGGATCTGGCTCGGATTGGCATGGTGTTTGCCATGGATGGCCTCGACCCCTTCAGCGGCAAGCAAATCATGCCGGTGGATATCGCTCGCATCTGCAAAACCTTTATGGTCACTTGTGGGATGTATAATGCTTCGGGAGAGTTTGCAATCAAGATTGGGATACCGGCTAAGAGTGGCGTATCTGGCGGGATCATGGGAGCGGTACCGGGGAAATTTGGAATAGGGATTTTCGGCCCTGCTTTAGACGAGAAAGGGAATAGTATAGCGGGCATCAAGTTGTTGGAGCTGTTATCGAAAAATTATCAGTTAAGTATGTTTTGAAGTTGTGTTTCGACAAAATCTGAGGAGTGACAGGCACTCTTTGGAAAAAAAAGGGAAGGGCCCAAGGGATCCTTCCATAAACTGAGAGTGTGAGAAATTGAATACCACGGAAGTAGCAAGTACTCCATTTCCCTGCCTATTTGGTTAAGCAAAAATAGCAGTACTTGCACTTCTCTATTTAACAAACCAGCTCTTATTTCGCAAGCGGGTTGGTTGATTGTGCAACGGACTTACCTTAACGGTATATTCCTCATGGTAGCAATCGATACATAGCGAAGACTTTTCCTCAAACTCGAAACGACTCAATTTTAAACCGCACTGGATACATTTCTTATCAACCAAGGTTAGGTTCAATGCTCTTCATCCTTCCTATGATTATATGACGGCAGGACAGATACTTCATCTGTCCTGCATTTATCTATCTCTTCCACCCGTATCTATCGTTACCCCTTCTATCTAAGTCGGTTGACTCTCTCTTGAACATTAAATTTATTGCCATCCAAGCTAGATCTGACAAGTATAGCAATGATTAGTCTATACGAATTCCATCAGCCCAAGATTAATTCTCTTGGATTAACAGCTCCGCTGCCACGGTAAAAGAAGCTTCCGTTTTTTCTCTTATTTCATCCACCGTGACGCCATCTTGGGTTTCCACAAGGACCATACCATTCGGAGTAAAGTCAAAGACAGCTAAATCCGTAATCAACCGATGGACGACCTGTTGACCGGTAAGAGGAAGCGTACATGCCTTCTTCACTTTCGATTCTCCGTGCTTGTTCGTATGCTCCATAATGACGACTACTTTTTTCGCGCCATGAACCAAATCCATGGCTCCGCCCATTCCCTTGATCATTTTTCCTGGGATCATCCAATTGGCCAGGTCGCCTTGCTCCGAAACCTCCATGCCCCCTAGGATAGCCAAGTCGATATGCCCACCGCGGATCATGGCAAAAGACTCTGCGCTATCAAAGTAAGAAGCGCCAGCGACTGCGGTTACGGTTTCTTTTCCAGCGTTGATGAGATCCGCGTCTTCTGATCCTTCTACAGGATAGGGACCGATCCCTAATAAACCGTTTTCGGATTGAAGCAAGACATTAAACTCACCTGGAATTTCATTGGCGACTAACGTCGGCATGCCGATCCCTAGATTGACGTTCATGCCATCTTCAATTTCCTGCACTGCACGTTTCACGATGGTTAAGCGGACATCTTTCATCGATTTATCTCCTCCATTACCTTTTATTTCATTGTAAACGCTTAAGCTTGCTTGACCGTTCTTCTTTCAATTCTCTTCTCATAATCCGTACCGAGTAGGACACGCTGAACATACACGCTAGGGGTATGGATGTCATCTGGAGACAATTGTCCTACCTCAACAATTTCTTCTACCTCCGCAATCGTAATCTTAGCCGCTGTGGCAGCCACCGGATTAAAGTTGCGAGCCGTTTTCCGGTAGATGAGGTTTCCAAGCGAATCAGCTTTCCAAGCCTTGACTAAGGCGAAGTCTCCTACAATCCCCTCTTCTAATATATATGTTTTTCCATTAAATACTTTATGTTCTTTTCCTTCGGCGACAGGGGTCCCTACTCCTGTTGCTGTATAAAATCCTGGAATACCGGCGCCGCCTGCTCGAATCCGTTCGGCCAAGGTCCCTTGAGGAACAAGCTCCACTTCCAATTCTCCACTTAAAAACTGGCGTTCGAAAATTTTATTTTCTCCTACATAAGAAGAGATCATTTTTTTGATTTGCTTATTAGCTAAAAGGAGACCCAGCCCCCAATCGTCAACCCCGCAATTGTTGCTTACGATTGTTAAGTCCTTAGTACCCTTTTCCCGTAAAGCCAAGATCGCTTTTTCAGGTATCCCGCACAATCCAAATCCTCCAACAATAATGGTTGCGCCATCTTGAATATCTTGAACGGCTTCTAGCATGGAATCCAACACTTTACTTTTTCCCATCTTCTGATCCCCTTCCTGCGACTTGTCTAAAAATTCGAAATGTAACCCTATACTTAGAGTTTACAACAGAGTTTATCAATCGTAAAATGAATATTAATTATTTCTTGTATAACAAAATGGAATAATAAATAGGAGGAGCAAATGGAATTAAGAGACTTAAAGTCTTTTATAGAAGTAGCGAATCATAAGAGCTTTTCAAAGGCAGCATCCCATTCCTTTGTATCTCAACCTGCTCTAAGCAAAGCCGTGAAGAAGATTGAAGAAGAGCTCCATGTCGAACTTTTCGAGCGCTCCAAGCGGGAATTAAAGTTAACGGATGCCGGTAAAATCGTCTATCAACAAGGCGTCAAAGCCCTGTTGCCTCTAACTGAACTCACCATTCTGCTTGATGAGCTGATGAACATTGAAGCGGGAGAAATCAAAATCGGGATCCCTCCCCTGATTGGAACTTTATTCTTTCCGGCCATTGCAAGAAAACTCCATGAACGCTATCCTAAGGTGTCCCTGGAGTTAATCGAGCTTGGGGCCAAACGGATCAGTGATCTCGTCGACCAGGGGCAAATTGATCTAGGGATTATCGTCCTGCCGAGTGACCCAACTAAGTTTAATATTACTTCTTTTATTAGAGATGAGTTTGTTTTGTTTGTTCATAAAGATCATCCTTTAACCCAGCAGGGAGTGGTCCACTTACATCAATTAAAAGATGAAAGATTCATTCTTTTTTCCCAAGAGTTCACACTGCACGACTATATTAGACAAGCCTGCATCTCTGCTGGTTTCACACCGACAGTCTCCTATCGAAGTTCTCAGTGGGACTTAATTATGGAGCTTGTTGCTTCCCAACTCGGCATCACGATTCTTCCAAAATCCATTTATGATAAGCAAAACAATCCAGACATCAAAATTCTTCCATTGACTGAACACTCGCTGGTATGGGAGCTAGGGTTGATTACCAAGAAAAATGCCTATCATTCGTTTGCTTTGAGGGAGTTATTAAGACTGCTTGATAATGGTTTGGACTAATATTAGTAACGAGACCCATATTACGGGAAGAACCCCAACCGCTTTGTTATTATAGAGTTTCGAATAAAACCTCAATATAAGGAGTTGACTACATTGTTATACGCAGCGCTGTTAACGATCGTTGATCAGGAGATCAATACGAAGGTCCGTCCTGCTCATCTCCACTACATAAATGAATTATTTCAACAGGGTAAAGTAGTAATGGCAGGCCCTTTCACTGACCTAAAAGGTGGAATGGTGATTTATCGAGCTGGTTCTTACAAGGAAGCAAAAAAGATGGCAGAAGCAGATCCCGTCGTGGTTGAAAAAGCTCGTACACTTGAATTACGAGAGTGGAATCCTCTAAACTTCCCCTTGCCTTAGAGGGAATAAATCTCGTGTTCGACTTCACTCCACAGTGCTTTTAGCTCCAATACCGTATTTAATGTCCGCAGTTTAATATCTGAGGAATATTTTGTCTAAGTTTCTGAATAAAATCTTATTCTAGAAGATAAGACAAGGGGCTGGATCATGTTTAAGCCGCGTATCCCATTATATTCCCGCAATCAGTTAGTGCATGTACCCCTGTATAAGAGGGTGCTTTATATCTTGACAGGTTCTTTCCTGGCTTCCGTTTCGTTGGAGCTATTTTTGGTAAAAAACCATGTGATTGATGGGGGAATTGTCGGCATCGCCATCATCCTTTCTTACCTTACTGATGTTAACCTCGGACTTCTTCTTTTGGCATTAAATATCCCCTTTTTGCTGTTAGGGTATAAGCTATTGGGAAAAGCATTTGCTGTTCTGAGTTTTTATGGGGTTACCTTGCTCGCGATCGGGATCTTTATCTTACATCCCTTCCCCGTACTTACGAGCAATCCAGCTTTAGCCGTAATTGTAGGTGGCTTGTTATTAGGCGGAGGAATTGGGCTTATCATTCGATACGGGGGGGCGTTGGACGGAACGGAGATTGTGGCTATTCTTTTAAGTAAAAAAACGTGTTACACGGTAGGACAATATATTATGGTCTTTAATATTTTTATTCTAGGCAGTTCAGGCTTGGTCTTTGGAATCTATGAAGCCTTATATTCTTTAGCAACCTATTTTATCGCATACCAAACTATGGATCTAATCATCGACTATCACTAAAATAAAAAGTCCCCAGCCAAAGCTAGGGAGCAGTTAAAGGGGGGTTACTTGTAGTAACAAAAGTTATTATTTCATCTATCTAAAAAATCGATGCAAATATTTTACGACAAATGTTGTCGGTTTTTATTTACGCCAGATAAGAATGCATTGGTAACATTTGTTTATACTTATCCCTATGAAGGTATTGAAACTGCTTTAGAGGTGATAGTGTGAATAAAAAACGCATTCAGATTGCACAAAAAGACGATAGGAAGTTTGCCCTTCCTCCCCTCTGCCAAGGATGCTTCTGGAGAACAGGGACAGTTTGCATGTTTAGTCATTGCATTAAATCTAGGGAGTGGTGAGAACGCACTATGAATAATGACTTTAGAGGTATGATAAAAGAAATCCGAATACGGGTGAACCAAAGGAAGTAGATCCCTTCTCAGGTATAAAGAGTAATTCCGCAGAGAAGCAAATGAGGAAAAAAGCGGCTACCGAATGTAGTCGCGCCTTCTTAATCATGGCAAAATCTTAATTATAACTCCTTAAACTCAGCCAACTCTTGTTTGATCCTTTCAGTAATGAGCTCCACACATTGCTCTATGGTTTTGGCAAAAATCCGTTTGCCATTGACTAATGCATAAGGGCTTGTTCGGCACAAACCGCAAAGGTTAAGGCATTCCATCCGGATGACCGACACTTCCGGAAATTGGACTTCCAATTCGTCCGAATCAAAAGCTGTTATTAAATTTGCATTACAGATTTCGATAACGATGATCCCCACGCAAAACACCTACTTTACTTTTTAGGTATGATTCATTTATTTTTTCCTTAAACTAGACCAATAAACGTTTTAGAGTAATTGTTTTAAACTACTATCACATTTTTTGTTATAGCAACTTAATTGGAGTGGAAACATTTGAAATTTTCTTTTCGTGACTATTTCGGCATTGTTATTCATCAGACAGATTTAACTCTTACCAATTATGTTAAGAGCAAGCTTGCCCCTTTTAATTTAGCACCGGAACAAAATCTGAACATGATGCTTCTTTGGGAAAAAGACGGACTTAACCAGAATGAGATCGCAGAAGAACTTAATAAGGATAAAACAAATATTGCACGTATGCTATATAGCTTGGAACAAAAGGGCTTTATTCAAAGAATAGCCAGCGAACACGATCGACGCTCTTTAAGAGTTTATTTAACGGAAAAAGGGAAGGAACTCGGGACGTCCATCATTCCTATCGCTGAGGAATTTAATGACCTCGTCTGCAAAGGAATCGCTGAAGAAGACTTGATGGTCGTCAGGAAAGTCCTTTCTAGGATGTGTGAAAATGTAAAATAACCCCTTCGCACTATATGGTTGATATAGCAACTATTTTGTTGGAATCACAAGTAGAATTGTTGAAGGACATAACCCTTTCCCTGACCAAGCCGACCAACTTATTGAACGGGCCTAGACACCAGCAGAGGTAGCTTCAAACTTTTTGACAGGCAGGAAGGGAAGTCGAATCCCCCTCCTGCCTACTTGCCTTTTTCTATATGAAATCGTAAAAAGGGGACACCCTTAAATAATTTTAATGATGCTCCTCAGTGGCCATAGCCTCCGCTTTGGTTTTATGGACTGTTCCAAATGGATGCTGGGGCGGTGTATAAATAGAGTATAGCTTAAGCGGTTTATTGCCGGTATTGGTTAGATTATGCCATTTTCCAGCAGGTATTATAATTGCATAGTCTGCATAAGCTTTTTCCTTAAAGTCTAAATGGGATTGACTGTCCCCCATTTGAACCAGTCCTTCACCTTCTTCAATACGGATGAATTGATCTAAGTTGGGATGAACTTCTAATCCGATATCTTCACCAACATTAATGCACATTAAAGTTAACTGTAGATGTTTTCCAGTCCATAAGGCTGTACGGAAGGCCCGATTTTGCTTCGTCACCTTCTCAATATCAATTACTAAAGGTTTGGGTCCATAGTCTTTTGTCGCTTCCTGACCTAAAGCTCCAAACCGTACGGCATTCTCTCTTTCACCAGCAGAAGCATGCAGAAATACATGTTGAATAAGAGGGTTCGTGGTAAATAAGGCATTTCTTCGATAGACCTCAGATCCCTCTATTCCTGCTTCGTAAGCCTTTCGTAAGCCTTCCCTATAAGTTTGAAAATTAACAGTATCGACTTGATATACAGGCTGTCTCCCTGTAAGGGAGAAATAAAGACTAGTAAATTGATTAAAATTCACCTTTCTGGTTTCTAAGGACTGTAAAATGCGGCTCCTATGCTGTCCATTTGGTGCCAAGCGTGCTAGGCGGTCATAAAAATCTATAGCTGTCGCTTCCCTTTTAATTCCCATAAGAATTGCATCAGATGCTTGTTGGCCATCCTGAACGTAATAAGGATAGTACATATGCTCATTCCCTTCTTAAGTTTCTAAGACATCATATGCCTATACGTAGAGAGGTTACTCTAAAAGATCCTAAGGTGATATTGACATTTCCGTTTATGAAAGAGAAGATGGAAAAAACAGCAACAGAAACTAAAACTAGGAGGAAACAGATGAAGGCAATTCAAATTACAGAATTTGGCGGACCCGAGGTTTTAAAATACACAGAAGTAGCAGAACCTATTCCGGCTACAAATGAAGTGCGGGTGAAGCTGTACGCTGCGGGCGTGAACCCGAATGAAACTTATATTCGCACCGGTACATATTCCTTTTTAATCCCCGAATTGCCCTATACACCCGGCTTTGATGGAGCTGGAATAGTGGATGCCGTAGGTGACGGGGTTGATCATCTTAATGTGGGAGACCGCGTTTTCGTAGCTGCTTTGCTGGCAAAACGGAACACCGGAACCTACGCTCAAAAGGTCGTTTGTGATGCTCATGCCGTCCATAGATTACCTGAGTCCATCTCCTACCAGGCTGGTGCCTCGCTTGGGATCCCAGCATTAACGGCTTACCGGGCTTTGTTTCACAGAGCAAAAATAAAGCCAGGCGAGACCGTTTTGATCCATGGCGCAAGCGGTGGTGTTGGGGTATTGGCCGTTCAAATGGCCAAAGGAATCGGAGCGACCGTTATTGGAACGGCAAGTACCGAAATAGGTAAGTCTTTAGTAAAAGCTGCAGGTGCCTCCCATGCACTTGATCATATTAAGGAGAACTCCGTCGATCAAATCCATTCGTTGACAAATGGCAAAGGGCCGGATGTTATTATTGAGTTTTTGGCTAACGAGAATTTAGAGACTGACCTGAAGATTATTGCCCCTTTTGGCCGAATCATTATCGTAGGGAACCGAGGCAGCCTAGAAATCAATCCAAGGTTAGCTATGATGAAGGAAGCCGATATATTAGGCTTAGCTCTGTTTAATGCGCTACCGCATGAGTATAGTGAGAGCTTGCATGCGGTGGAAGCCTTCCTAGAATCCGGCGTTTTACAACCGGAAATCGGCGAGGAAATCGCCTTAGAGGATGTTGGAAAAGCACACGAACTCATCATGAGCCAAAACGCTCGCGGAAAAATTGTTCTTTCCATTGATTAAAATGAATAAAAATGAGCCCCTCCGATATCATTAGAGGGGCTACTTTTTCTTTTTATTAAGGATAATACCGATCAGGCATATCGAGAATGCCACGAAGCTGCGTGATTGCTCGATGTAAGCCTGAATCTTCGCCATTGCTTAGAGCAATTTTTTCCAGTTCACTATAGGCATCCCTTAAATCAGACAAGGGGTTTTGCTCGACATTCGATACGACTGTTGGAGAGACTCTTACTGCTCCATTAGAGAGTAAATCAAACTGATCTTGAGTCATGCTTTCGATGTTGGATTTGATTTGATCCAACTTTACTTTCAAGTCGTCTGGTAACGGTTGGGTACTATTTTCAAATTGATTGATGACTCCTACAAGATAGTCCTTGTTCATTTTCGGCACCTCCGTTTTTTACTATTTATTAGTATTTCCGTATTAGAGAGACTTTAAGCGGCTGGGCATTTGTGCGATCCCACTTCTTGGCGTCCCCGCCCAATCCCCTATTGTTGAACAAACAAAAGACCTTTCCCGCTAGGGGTAAGGCCTTTTATAATTAAACAGATAATGATGACTCAACAGAAATGGGGTGCATTGATTCAACAGGTTTCGGTTTCTTTATTAATACACGGGTAATCCTTAGGTTGTCTACCTCTGATATGATAAATTCATAACCTGCAAATTCTACCTTTTGGTTCAATTTAGGGGGAGTCTCGACCTGGGCGTAAACCCATCCCCCAAGCGTATCAATGTTTTCACATTCAATTCTAAAGCCAAAGTGGTCATTGACCTCTTCAAGGAGCAATCGCCCATCCACGGAAAAGCTATCGTTCTCTTTGGGTTCTATGGAAGGACGCTCTTCATCGAACTCATCTCTAATTTCTCCAACGATTTCTTCGATAATATCCTCAATCGTTAAGAGCCCAGCGGTTCCGCCGTATTCATCTATGACAATGGCCAATTGGGCGCCCTTCTTCTGCATGATTTTAAGTAAAGAACTAATTGGAGTACTTTCAGGCGTACTGATTACAGGGCGAATCAACTTTTCTATATCCTTTTCTCCTTTGGATAACGCAGCAAACAGGTCTTTAATATGAATGAATCCGATAATATTATCCTTATCAGGATTACATACGGGATAACGGGTCATTTGCTCGCGCAACGCGATTTCCAAATTTTCCTCAAAGGAGCTTTGGGCATATAAGCAGATCATGTCCGTCCGCGGAATCATAATTTCTCTAGTATTCCGTTCTGCAAAATCGAAGATGTTATCCATCAGAGCCAATTCTGTTTTATCAATATAACCGCTCTTATGACTTTCTTCCATAAGAATACGAATTTCTTCTTCTGTGTGGGCAGCTTCATGTTCTCCAGCAGGCTGAATACCAACAAAGCGAAGGAGCCTATTGGCTGTACCATTTAAGAACCAAATAAATGGGTACATCATTTTGTAGAAAACAATTAACGGCATCGCTGTCCACATGGTTACTCCCTCAGATTTCTGAATCGCTAAGGATTTAGGAGCTAGCTCACCTAGTACAATGTGTAGGAACGTGATAATGGAAAAAGCAATAGCAAAGGCAGTCGTATGAATCAAATTATTCGAAAAACCGAGGTCCTTCAAAAATGGTTCAATCATCTTTGCAATCGCGGGTTCACCGACCCAGCCTAAACCAAGAGAAGACAAAGTGATACCCAATTGGCACGCAGATAAATAGGCATCTAAATTTTTGGTTAACAGCTGAGCAAATTTCGCTTTTCGGTTCCCTTCCAGAATCAAGCTTTCAAGTCGAGTGTTCCTTACCTTCACCATCGCAAATTCGGCGGCTACGAAGAAACCATTCGCTAATACAAGAAACATCACAAGAATAAGATTAAACAACATCGGCTCAGGGTCCAATGACTTTCTATTTACCCCCTATAGGAGTAAATAGTACACCTCCTTTTAATGTGCAGATTTTATTTTAATCTTATTTTACCTGAACTTTTTTATTCCTCAAAAGGTGATATAAAGACAAAAAAGCCGATTTTAAGACAAATCGGCCGGTTTTTATAAAGTACAGTTGTTTTGATGGAACGGGAGGAGCCGGGAGTCCTCCTACCTTGTTATTTCGCAAATTTTTACACAATACCTTAATCCCGGATTCCCGGTGTGCTTAACGTTTGTTTAGGAGAAGTCGGAAGTGAAGATACACGTTTTACTGCTTTCACTTTATGAATTCGCTTTTCATCGGCTTCCACGACCGAGAAGGTAAAATCCTCAAACTCAATGGACTCCTGTTTTTCAACGTTTGGCAAACTGCCGAGTTGGCCAATCAAAAAGCCGCTGAGGGTATCGTACTCCTCTGTTTGAAAGTCGATATTTAAGATCCTCTCTACATCGTGTAAGCTTAAAGAGCCATTCATCAAAAAGGTATTCTCGTCCAACTGTATGAATTCTTCCGATTCATCTTCGTCATGCTCGTCAAAAATATTCCCCACAATTTCTTCTAACAAGTCCTCTGTCGTTACCACTCCAGCAGTTCCCCCATATTCATCAATCACAACAGCCATATGGACTTTGTTTTTCTGAAGGTCCTTAAATACATCATTCGCTTTTCTTGTGACTGGTACAAAATAAGGATCACGGAGTAGGTTTATGATATGAAAATCTGTTGATCCCACTTCAATATAAGGAAGTAAATCTTTAACATGCAAAAGCCCTACGATATTATCGATATGGCCTTGATAAACGGGAATGCGCGTATATTTTTCAACCTTGATCAAGCCAATCACATCCCTCAGACTTGACTCTGTGGAAAGAGCAATTAGGTTGGTCCGGTGCGTCATGATATCCGATACTGTTGTATCGTTAAATTCAAAGATATTATTTATCATCATTTTCTCGGAATCCTGAATGACCCCTCTTTCTTGGCCGACGTCAACCATCATACGTATTTCCTCTTCTGTCACTTGTTCGTCATTGGCATGAGGATCGATACCGAACAGTCTGACCATTCCATTTGTAGAGAGGGTGAGCAATTTTACAAATGGGGACGTGATTCTTGACAAAGTGGTCAGAGGCCTTACCACAAACCTGGCGATTGGCTCGGCTTTTTGCATCGCAATTCGTTTAGGTACCAATTCACCTAACACTAAGGTAAAATAAGATAACACTAGCGTAATCAATACAACGGAGATCGTACCAAGTAATTGCTGGGATAAAGGAATACCAAGGTTGAACAGAAAGTCGGCTAATTGGCCTGCAAAACTCCCAGCGGCAAATGCACTGGCTAAAAATCCTGCAAGGGTAATCCCTACTTGAATAGTCGCTAGGAACCGACTGGGTTCCTCCAATAAATTCAACAACATTCTCGCCTTTTTGTCTCCTGCTTCTGCCATAAGTTTAACCTTGTTGTCGTTTAGAGAAATTAAGGCAATTTCAGAAGCGGCAAAAAAAGCATTTAAAATAATGAGTAAAGCTAAAAGCAAGATCTCGACAGGCACTTTTGGTTCCCCCAGGTTAAGTTAAAAAATGAATGACTTACTTAGTGTGTATGTTTCTCTTTTTAGATGAATCGATTCCCTCTATCGGGAAGGATAAGAAAAAAATTTTTGTTTTTCATTCTGAATTTAAGGTGTTTTTCTAGATATTTAGCTTGAACATCCTCCATGTACATCTCATTCCCCCAAAAAACATTGTAGAAAAAACAAAAAAGACCTCTGCCTATGGCAAAGGTCTTGCTTAGCACAAAAGTACCAACAAAGTCGGAGAAACGTTCGTTCCACGTAGTGACGACTTTGTTTCAGGTTAACCTGATAGCTACTCCCCTTTGGGGATCAACAAATTATGAACTTAATTAGGATTCATTATAAGCGATATAACGTGCAAAAAC
>JBEQAI010000051.1:0-13209 GCA_041640415.1 Ammoniphilus sp.
ACCGGAACGCAGAGCGCTGCATCTCCGCACCAGTCAGCTGTAAGGACGATTCCACGCCAATTGCGCTGACGCAGCTCCTGTAAAAATACCATATCTTCTTTCTGAAGCTCCAGGCCCTGATAAACCCTTGTCAGCTCCTGTTGATTTACCTTCATGCTTGAACGATATTGGTCGAAAGTCATACCTTTCTCAAACCACTCTTGCAATGTCATTTCCAATCCCTCCTTGGTCAAGTCACTTCAATTATATCCTTATCTTTCCTTTTTGTGTAATGGCTTGATGCGCTAGTCCAATGCACAATAAAACCGACCGCCACAATTCCTAATAATCCGGAAAAATAAAAGCCCCCTGCAATGCCCATTAAAGCGTTAAGATATCCAGCCATAAAAGGGCCTGCAAACATGCCAATCGCATAAAGGGCTTGATAAACCCCCATTGCCGTTGCTCTTTTCTCGCTAGGAATCACCTCGATAGCCATGCCAAGCAACAAAGGAAAAAGAAGGCCTAAAGAAAATCCATTAAAGGCTTGAATGATACATAACCATAACTTTGAGCTAATGAAGGGGGTCATTAGAGTAAATACTGCAGTAAGTAGGAAGGCCATCCTCAAAGCTGTCCATTTTCCCAACCAGGGTACCAGTACTTTCCCCATAAACAAAGTCGCTACCGCGTGAGGAATCATAAAGGAGAATACGATCAGGCTAATATCGCTCGCCTGCAGTCCAATCTGTAATGCATAGCTTGGAATAAAGCCAAACATCGTCGTAAAGATGATGCTATGAGCGAGGATGGAAAGCAAAGATACCTTCAACAGCTGCGGCACTTTAATAACGACTGTCAATTCGGACAAAGTAACAGGAGATCTAGCTATCCTATCTTTTCCCTCATAGATGAACAAGGACAAAATCCCCCCGAGAATACTAATACCCGCCCCGAACCAAAACGGTGCATGCCAACCCCACGCCTTGACAATATAACCGCTTAGACTCATGCCCAGCAACTGGGCAAGCACGACAATAAAAGAGATGCTTCCCATCGCTCGATGAACCTCTTGATTGGAGAAGTAACTCGAATAAAGCACCGTAAAAGCTACCCAGGTCGCTGCAGCCAAGCCAGCAAGAGAACGAGCAAATAGCGCCCATCCTAACCCATCCGTCAAAGCAAAGGTTAAACAGCTTAAGGTACTTGTAACCATTCCAAACATAATGAATGGCTTCCGGACTTTCAACAAATCCGACCCCATCCCAAAAGGAAAACGAAACAATAATTGCATCAACCCATAACTAGCTAGCACCATTCCCACAAAGCTAAAGCTTCCACCCATAAATTCTATATAGGGCGAGAGGATGGGAATATACAGAAAGTGAGCAAACCAAAAAATAAAAGAAACGAGTAAGAACAGATAGCGATCCCTTGCGGTAAGACCCACATTATCAACCCCATGTCATTAAATAGAATAGAAAAAGAGTACCAAGCCCACAGCTGGTACCCTCCATTACTTCCGTTTTAACGAAGCAGTTCACTTTTAATTCGATCGAGGTTGTAACGGCAGGATTCATCCGCTCTTTCTTCCTCGCCAAAGATTGCAAGGGTTACAATGCCATCGAACTTGATTTCACGCATTTTATTGAAGAGCATATCCCAATTAATATCGCCTCTTCCAATATCTATATGCTGGTGAACCGTACAGTTGGACCATGGCGGGTTAACGACATATCGAAGACAAGAAGATGCCATATGGTTAAAGGTATCAGCGATATTAATATGCTTGAGTAAGGGACCCGCATAGTCGAACATCGCGGCGATATCACCTTTCCCTTCATCGTAGAAGAAGGTATGGGGAACCGCGTAGAATAAACCGATGAAATCTTTATCCAATGCGCGCAGAAGATCTACCGCTTGATCATTGCGCTCAATGAAATCAAAAGGATGAGCTTGTATGTGAAGTTTGATCCCTTCACGCTCAATAATGGGAAGAAGTTCTTCCATGGAACGCATAAACATTTGCTCGCACTTCAGTTGCTTATCGTTGTGACCCGTGAACTCGGAATTCATCACTTCTACTCCAAGCTCTACTGCGATTTCTATACATCGTTTCCAATTCCGCACGGCCGCTTCACGATCCTCTTCTTCTGGGCCAGCCCAATGCTGCATGGGTAACACGGACGATAACTGAACGCCTGTATCTCGGAGGGCGTTCTTCAATTCCTTAATGCGCGCCTTATCTACGCGAGGATATTTGTAGAAAGGCATAAAATCTTCACGGGGAGAGAGTTCAATATATTCAAATCCCAGTTCCGCTGTTTTCTCTACCATCTTAGGAATGGGCAGGTGTCGATACATATATGGGTCTAATGCGATTTTCATGATTATTTCCCTCCTACTAGTGTTAGGTCTTTGTTATAAAAAGCGGGGCGCTCCGGCAGAGAAATCGGGACAATCTGACTCGATTGCTTCGCTTCTAGACACGCATCTGAAGTAACAGCCGCTACATAACCGTCCCAAGCGTTCGGTCCATTGACTTCACCCTTAAGCGTGGAATGGATCCAATCTTGAAGCTCCACATCATAGGATTCGATAAAACGATCTTTCCAGTCTACCAAGATCTCCGTTGATAGCTTTGCTTCACTACGTAGGATCACGCTGGATGGCTCAGGTAGATTCGCTATCCCTGCTTCCCCAACCACCTGGCACTGGATGTCATATCCGTATTGGCAATTTACAAAGATTTCACCATCAATACGGACACCTTTTGCTGTTTCTAGCAATACAATTAGAGGATCTTGCAAGTGCGGAAGAGCGTTGCGAGTTTTTCGCGGTGCTACCACCTGTACGGAAACATAGTCGTCGTTTAACAGCCAGCGCAACACATCAATCTCATGGATAAAAGTGTCAACAATCGCCATATCCCCGGTATATGTACTTGGAACCGTCGGATTCCTATGGGCGCAATGGACCATTAGCGGCTCACCGATTTTCCCACTATCAATAACGTTCTTTAATGCACGATAGCCTTGGTCGTAACGACGCATATAACCCACTTGGACTAAAGGCTTACCGAATGCGATTTCTGCATCCACAATTCGCTTACATCCCTCCGCTGTGGTCGCAAGCGGCTTTTCGCAAAACACAGGCTTCCCCGCTGCAATCGACGCAAGAACAAACTCTTCATGAGTAGGACCCCAAGAAGTAACCATAACCGCATCTACTTCGTTTGCCTGGATGAGTTCATGACCATTTTGGTAAACCTTTGCATTCAAGTTGAACTTTTTGACGACTGCATTTGCCTGTTCTGCATTCACATCGGTTAAAGCCACAATCTCTCCACCAGTGAGCGTTTGGGATATTCTGCGAATATGATCTTGCCCGATGGCTCCTGTTCCAATTACACCAATTCTTAACGTCATGAGTATGTCCCCTTTATAGTGAAGTTTAGTAAATCGCAAAGATGAAACCGCTTAAGTATCTCTTATTAAGGTAATCGATAACCCTATCAAAAAAAGAAGTTCCCATAAGAAAGTCATTTTCAATCCTAATGTATGGGCTTAATTCTCCTTCAGCACATCGGGGTAATCGATAACCCTAAACCTATTGTAATTCAAATTATTATAAAATTCAATCCTATATTTTAATATTTTCTAGCCAAAAAGAAAGAACCCAAACTCTTGGGTTCTAGCTAGTATGAAACTGACTCAAAAGCTCTTCTTTTTCTTCAAGGGTTAACATTTGCTGTGCCATGGGGAAGAGGACACGTTCCTCCTTCATGAAATGATCGGTTAAAATCAAATAGGCTTGTACGGCATAATTAGCGATATTCCGCATATCCATGCCTTCTGTAATATCTTCCGTATGAGCTAGGAAGGAAGCTAAATTTTTCTTCGCTTGATCATGCTCATACTCCATGACGGCAATGGGACCTGTTTCACGTCCAATGTATTTAACCATAGCAGGGAATAAGATACCCTCTTCACGCTCAGAATGAGGACCAAGCTCCCTTTCGAACTCCACTACCAGTCTTCTGAGTTCTGTCATTTCCAATAGCCTGCTACTGGATTCCTCCATCGCAATCACTTGTTTGGCCTGAACAAAAAATGCATCCATCTGTTTGCGCAGTGGTCCATGTTCATTCTTTAACTGTTGTAGTGCTTTACAAAGCGTTACTTCTTGATTTCCCGTTGCATGTGCACAACCCAAACCTTGTATCATCTTGATCCCTCCTGTACGATTGATAATCCTAGTGTAAGGGAGATGAAAGAACGATTCAGTGATAACCGTCACTTACTTCTAGAAATGCTTTCTTCGAAGCGATTCGCGGCTTGCGGTATCTAAGGTGCTCCAACATCTTGGAATCATTACCGGTTTCGTGACCAAACGGACCCGGACACCAGTTATGGGGTTCGAGAACGGACAATAATCATAAAAAAAGCGTAATTACTTAAAAAAGCAGCTTAAAACTAGAGACTCTAACCCGAATTTTAGATGCTCTTAGAAAAAGTAGTCCAAAATCACTCCAAACCTCGAAAAACTTTCGCGAGGTCTTGGAATCACTACCGCTTTGGGATCAAGTGGCTGGGTTTCGTGACCAAAAGGCATGGTTTATTTGGAATTGTACCAGGTATGTAAGCAAACGCCTTGTATTTATATGAAAATCCCCCTTGAGAGAACCATCCGCAGATCGTAAAAAACCCCTCGCATAGGGAGGAGTTCAAAATATCTAATCATTCTGACTATTTATTGTTTAATCTTCTACATCAATTAAAAACAACCGTTCCTGAAAACCGCCACGCTTCTCCATTTTTTCACTGCGAACCTCCTCTAGCTCCTCTACCGTAAACCCATGTACAGAAGCTAAAGCATGAACGAGCTCCAACAAGTCAGCCAATTCCTCTACTGCATCTTGGTTGGAGTTAGCTCCCATATATTCAGCAAGCTCTTCCCTGACTTTTTTCTGCAGCTCTCGTTTATACTCGTCTTCATCTAACACCTTCAACGTAAATGTTCTTCCTGACCTGGCAATGATCTCTGGAATACGATCTCGCACGAGTTTATTGTAGATCGGCATTGGGGCTCCTTTCTAGCCTAAGAGAAAATTAGATACTAATTCCAGTATAGCAAAAATCTAACGATTGTGTGCCAAAATTTTAGAAAAACGAAGGAAGCTGTCGACAGCCTATCGACAGCTTCAAAGGCGAATCTAATGTTTCACGATTAATACTGGAACCTCCGCCCGTTGGACAACATGATGGCTTATACTCCCTAGGAATATTTCCTTTAATCCGGACAATCCTCTGCTGCCCATGATTATCAAATCACATAGTTCTTTTTTCGCATAAGAAAGAATAGCCTCTGCAGGGTGCCCTTTTTCAATCGAGACCAAGGAGAAATTAGGCAATTTGTGTAGCTGGCTTTCTACCCCTTTAAGTAATCTATGATCCTTTACATGAAGAGTTTTGACAATTCCTTCATTATTGGCTGTATAGTCGTATGTTATGCTTTCATTCTCAATATAGAGCACGTGAATCTGAATGCGTTCATCGATTTTAGCAATCTCAATCGCTTTTTCCAGAGCTAGATTGGCAAGATGAGAGCCATCATATCCAACCAATAATTTAGTACATAACATGTTATTTCCCCCTTTTACGCTCTGCCGGAACTGCCAAACTGCCTCATTTTCCCCTTAACGGAATCCTTAATCGCCTCTCTTGCGACTCCAAGGTATTTACGTGGATCATAAATGTCCTTCTTCAACTCCAATTCCCTCCGAACAGCATCCGAGCAAGCCATTTGATTTTCCGTGTTCACATTGATCTTGGCCGTTCCTAAGGAAATGGCGCGCTGAATATCCTCTAAAGGAATCCCGGTTCCCCCATGTAACACCAGTGGGATTCCCGTTAATTTTTGCACTTGCTCCATGCGGGCAAAATTTAAGTTTGGCTCTCCTTTATAAGGTCCATGGACCGATCCTAGGGCTGGAGCCAAGCAGTCGATTCCCGTTTCCCGTGCCAATCTTTCACACTCTTCAGGAATTGCATGCAGGGCATCCGCTTCGTCGACAATGAGGTCGTCCTCCTGTCCCCCAATACGCCCCAACTCCGCCTCAACCGAAACTCCTAAGGCATGGGCAGCCTCGACTACCTTCTTGGTTTTGCGAATATTTTCCTCCAGTTCATAATGGGAAGCATCGATCATGACGGATGTAAAGCCGGCCTGGATGGCTTGCAAGCACTGCTCAAAGGATGCGCCGTGATCAAGGTGCAAAGCAACCGGCACGGTAATCCGGTATTCTTCTACTAAGGCGCGGACCATGGCAGATGCAACCTTTAATCCGCCAAGGTGGACAATGTAGCCTGGACTGACAGCACAAATTACAGGTGATTGCTCTTCTTGAGCAGCTTGCAGGATCGCTTGGGTGAATTCCAAGTTATTTAGATTAAAATGGCCAACAGCATACTTTCCTTCTAATGCTCGAATTAACATATCCTTTATGGAAACCAATGGCATTTGATCATCTCCTTTTTGCAATGAACGATAGCGGGGTACCAAACCGCTGGTTTGATACCCCGTTGTCGTTTGTTTGTCATTACCAGCGAGCAGTTAACATCTTCTTGCGGGTATAGAACTCAACGCCATCTGGACCATTGGCATGAAGATCGCCGTAGAAGGAATTCTTCCAACCCGAAAAGGGGAAGAAAGCCATCGGAGCTGGGACGCCTAAGTTCACTCCAAGCATGCCCGCTTCGATTTCTTCCCGGAACTTACGAACATTGCTGCCATCCTGTGTATAGAGGCACGCTCCATTCGCGAAATCCGAATCATTGGCTAAGGCAATCGCCTCATCAAGGTTAGCTACGCGAACTACAGAAAGCACAGGAGCAAAAATCTCTTCCTTCCAAATTGTCATATCCTTTGTTACATTATCGAATAAAGTGGGTCCTAAGAAGTAGCCTTCGCCACCAGCTGCTGCATCTTGGCGTCCATCACGAACAAGAGTGGCTCCTTGCTCTTCACCGGATTCAATGTAGTTTACGGTTTTCGCTTTATGAGAATCGCGGATCACCGGACCAAGGAACACGCCTTCTTCCAAACCATTCCCAATCTTTAAGCTATCAGCAGCTTCTTTCAGTCTAGCAACCAGAGTATCCGCTACATCACCCACAGCAACGACAACCGCTGCAGCCATACATCTTTCCCCAGCGGATCCGTATGCTGCGCTGATGATTTCCTTTGTGGCTAGTTCAAGATTAGCGTCTGGCATCACGATGGAGTGATTTTTCGCTCCCGCCAACGCTTGCACTCGCTTGCCATAGGAGGTTCCAGTACGATACACATACTCCGCAACCGGCTGAGAGCCTACGAAAGAAATTCCTCTCACATCTTTGTTTTCAAGCAATTCATTCACGACATCATGCGCACCGTGCACGATATTGAAGACTCCGTCTGGTAGACCTGCTTCCTTGAACAACTCTGCCAAACGGTTAGCCAATAATGGAGTACGTTCCGATGGCTTTAACACGAAGGTGTTTCCGCAGGCAATCGCTAGAGGGAACATCCAGCAAGGAACCATCATCGGGAAGTTGAACGGTGTAATCCCCCCAATAACACCCACGGGGTAGCGATACATACCAGATTCTACGTTTGTGGCAATATCAGGCAGCTGCTTGCCCATCATAAGGGTTGGAGCCCCGGCTGCGAATTCTACACACTCGATCCCGCGCTGAACTTCTCCGTAGGCTTCGCTGTAGCTTTTTCCGTTTTCAAGGGTGACAAGACGCGCAAGCTCTTCCCAATGATCTACTAGAAGCTGCTGATATTTGAAAAGGATGCGAGCGCGGCGAGGAACCGCTGTTTTTCCCCAAGTTTGGAAGGCTTCCTTAGCTACTTTCACGGCGTGAGCCACATCTTCCCGGCTTGAAATCGGCACATGAGCTAAAACTTCACCTGTTGCAGGGTTCAGTACGATATCTGTCTTGCCAGAAGTTGCGTCAATCCATTGTCCTCCCACAAAGTTCTTTAAAGTTTGTACTGTAGTTGTTGTCGTCATTTGGTCTTCTCCTTTGTGTGCTTCTCTGGCCTTAGTGGAATTTATCCATCTAATTAAAAATCTGAACCATGGTTTTGTCCAAATGGATGGATTTTTTCCAACTAATCCGTAGAAGTCGTTTATTTTCCGATTATTTGCAGGCCGTAAGTGGCATTTTTCCACCTAATTGATACTCAATACCTTAACCTGTGATTGGTAGTGGGACTTATGTCCACTCATCTAGCTACAAATTGGCCGCTCTTACACGTTTCAATATATTGATCCACTTGCTCCACGGTCGGCATCGCATCCGAGCAGCTATGACTGGAAATGACAATCGAAGCTGCTGCCGCTCCATATTCCATCGCTCTAGAAACCTCCCATCCATTCATCAGGCCGTGGATAAAGCCGGCAGCATAGGAATCTCCTGCACCGAACGTCTTGATCACGTTGGCCGGGAAGGTGGTTCCCCTGAAGCTTTCCCCTTCTTTGGTATAAGCAATGGAACCTTCTTTCCCGTGTTTGATCACTACGATCTTCGCATGGTAGTCAAACCACTTTTTCGCCGTATAATAGTCATCCTTTTCAGGGTTATGCTCAAAGCACTCCATCATATCAAACTCTTCCCGGGTGCCGATGATGACATCGCATTTTTCAGCAGCCAGGTTGTAGTATACGGCAGTCTCTTCCGGAGAAGTCCAAGTATACGGGCGATAGTCGATATCGAAGAATACGGCCGTTCCGTGCTTGCGAGCATAATCAAGAGCTAGGAACACCGCTTCACGAGATGGGCTTTTTGCTAAAGCCGTACCAGAGATCAGAAGCACCTTCGCATTCTTGATATACTCTTCTTTTACATCTCGAGGCTCAAGTTTAAGATCGGCCACATTATCCCGGTACATCAAGATGCTGCAATCCGTTGGGCTCTTAATTTCTGTAAAAGCCAAGCCTGTAACGGCCCCGGAATAATCCGTAATTACATTGGTCGTATCGATCCCGTTTCGATCAAGATACTGGACAATAAACCTTCCCATTTGATCATTTGCCACGCGTCCAATGAAGCCAGTCTTTTTCCCTAATCGAGACAACCCGATCGCGATATTGGCAGGCGAGCCTCCTACATACTTCGTGAAGCTCACGGTTTCTTCCATGGGACGATTAATTTCATTGGCATTCAGGTCTATACAAAGTCTTCCGATGGCTACAAAATCAAGTGGTTTCGTTTGGTCAAAGGATAAATGATTCATGTCGCTTCCTCCCCCTCTATGCCTGCTTGGCTGCTAGCTTATTTGGCATAATCCATTCATGGTCCTTATCGTTGTGGAACACCCATGTCCGTGTAGGTCCTGCCATGACGTTCAAATAATAGACTTCATAGCCAGGAGGGGCCGATACCGGATGATAGCCTTCAGGAACAAGAACAGCATCGCCATCCTTGATGATTAAGGTTTCATCGAGTGTACGGTCGTCATTATAGACTCGCTGAATGGCAAATCCATGTCCCGGGTTTACTTTATGATAATAGGTTTCTTCTAAGTAAGACTCATGAGGCAGATTATCTTGATCATGCTTATGTGGAGGATAACTGGACCAGTGTCCTTCAGGTGTAAACACCTCTACGACTAACAAGCTGTCCGCTGGCTTTTGCTCGGGCAAGATATTGTGAATCTGACGTTCAATATTGCCAGCTCCCCGTGTTTCCACTCCTACGTCTTCTGGCGAAATCAACCGAGCAGGCAAGCTTCCTTTTCCCGGTGCCAAGCAAACAGCTAATTCTAGCTCGGTTAATGCCTCCACCTCGTAGCAATCAGCGGAAGGAACATAGACAGAGTAAGGAGGAATCTTTTCAAAGACGTTCATTCTTTGTCCGATGTTTTCCCATTTTTCCGCTTGCGTGGAGATCGTGGCCTTTCCGGACAGAATCACAAGGCAAGCCTCCTGATCTCCCGTTTCCTTTTTCACGCTTTGCCCTGGTTTCAGTGAATAAACTTCAAATCCAACGTATCCCCAACCTGCGGACTCAGGTGTAACGCTTAATACTTTTCCTTCATGATCAGGTGTCTGTGTAGGTACGATTAAATCTGGCATTCTTGCACTTCCTTTCCTTTCGCTTCTCGTTTCTATACCCCTGCCACATCTCGGATATACTGTCTAGCCTTCAATGCATATTCAAAAGGATTAGCCTTCGCCGGGTCTTGTTCTGCTTCTACAATAAACCAGCCCTCATATTCATGTTCAGCAAGCATCGTGAAGACCGGTGCAAAGTTAATGACCCCGTCTCCCGGAACGGTAAAAGCCCCTTCTTTAACAGCTTGCAGAAAACTTAATTTTTCGTTTTTCACTCGCTCTACAATGTCCTGGCGAATATCTTTGAGGTGAACATGCTTGATCCGAGAAAAATGTTTTTCTAGCACATGGAGTGGGTTCTCACCTGAGAAAACCAGGTGTCCTGTATCGAATAGTAAAAACACTAGATTCGGATCGGTTAGTTCCATTAATCTATCAATTTCTTCTGTGGTTTGAACTCCTGTACCCATATGATGATGGTAAACCACCCTCATATCTTTTTCCTTGGCCAACTCGCCTAATCGATTTAAACCTGCCGCAAGGATTTTCCAATCCGTTTCCGTAAATACAGGCTTTTGATCAAAAAGCGGGGTATCGATTAACCCCTGAATACTATGCCCTTGTTCAGCCACAACAATCACCTTGGCTCCCATTTCATACAGGAAATCTCGATGTTCAATAAACGCATCGACCGTCTCCTGAAACGGCTTAGTCGTAATAAAGGAACTGAACCATGCACTTGCAATCTCTAGCTTTCTCAACTCTAATGCTTTTTTGAGCACCGCCGTATCCCGCGGATATTTATTGCCTACTTCGCTTCCTACAAAACCAGCCAACGCCATTTCACTGATCGTTTGTTCAAACGTCGTTTCCTTCCCTAGCTCGGGCATATCATCGTTCGTCCAGGCGATTGGTGCAATCCCAAGTCTCACTTTATCTTTCATCACCATCTTGTATCTCCCTTTAGGCTTAGTACTGCCTTGCCTCTTTTTTGGTCTTTTCTTTTCGCTGATAAGCCTGTTGCACGGTTGGACTATTCGAGACCTCAGCTGAAGCAACATGCCACCATTGCTCGTAATCGTTGCACATCGTCTTCGGAAGCACCTTGATATCAATGAGCGTTGAAACAATTTGCTTCTTGGAGTCTTCAATGGCAGCTTCCAATTCTTCGATCGTGGTTACCTTGTAAGTTTTCACTCCGTAACCCGCTGCGCTTTGCGCGTAGTCGATCTTCAGGAAGCTTCCGTCTAATCGGCCAGTTTCTGAATTGCGATAGCGGAATTCGGTAGCAAAGGTCCCCATCCCATTGTTCATTTGCAAATTATTGATGCATCCAAAGGTTGCGTTATCAAACAAAATGACGTTAATTTTCTTACGTTCTTGTAAGCTCGTGACCAACTCGGAATGAAGCATCAGATAACTGCCATCCCCGACTAAGGCGTACACTTCTTTATCCGGCTCGGCCATCTTAACCCCAAGAGCACCCGATACTTCATAGCCCATGCAGGAATAGCCGTACTCTAAGTGGTAAGTGTTTGGCTTTCTCGGATTCCACATCCGGTGGAGATCTCCAGGCAAGCTTCCAGCCGCCGCAATAATAATCGCATCTTCGGCAACAAGATCATTGACCTTACCGAGTACACGAGTTTGCGTCAAGCTCGACTCAAACTGCTCTTTAAATTCTGGAAGAACATGATCCAATTGTCCCGGAAACTCAGATTTGAAATTCTCAACTTCAAAACGATTATGACGAAGACGATCAAGCTCTGCCTTCCAAGCGTCCTTGACAGTCTCAATTTCTAAGGTATAGCCGGATTGATAGCCAATGCTCTCGAGCTCTGCCTCCAGGGCTTCTATTGCCAGTTTGGCGTCTGCCACAATCTTGACTGCATCAAATTTTACCGCCTGAAACTCCGATACATTAATATTCAAATAATTGACATCAGGGTTTTGGAAAAGCCACTTCGATCCGGTTGTAAAATCCGAGTAGCGAGTGCCGATTCCAATCACCAAATCGGCTTCTTTGGCAATTCGGTTAGCTGATAAATTACCGGTAACCCCGATTCCTCCTAGGTTATAAGGGTGCGTGGCTTCAATGGCACTTTTACCCGCTTGGGTTTCCGCATAAGGAATATTGAATTTCTCAGAAAAGCTCCTAAGCGCTTCTGCCGCCTCCGAGTAACGGACCCCTCCACCGCAGATGATGATTGGCTTCTTCTTTCCCTTAACAAGCTCCACGGCATCCAACAAATCAGAGTGACTAGGTATGCGACGCTCAATCCGATGAACGCGTTTCTTGAAGAAATACTCGGGGTAATCATAGGCCTCCCCTTGCACATCTTGAGGCAATGCAATTGTAACCGCACCTGTGTTGGCTGGATCCGTCAATACTCTCATGGCATGAATCATAGATGTCATCAGCTGCTCTGGACGATTGATGCGATCCCAAAACTTACTTACCGAACGGAAAGCATCATTTGTCGTTAGGGTTAAATCATGGTAATGCTCAATCTGCTGGAGAACCGGATCCGGCTGTCGGGTTGCAAAGGTATCACCGACGAGCAGCAGAACGGGAATGCTATTGGCCGACGCAGTCGCAGCTGCCGTTACCATATTCGCTGCACCGGGGCCGACAGAAGAAGTACAAGCCATGATTTGCTTGCGGTGCTTCTGCTTGGCAAAGGCGACGGCGGCGTGCGCCATTCCTTGTTCATTTCTTCCTTGATATACTTCAAGCTCCTCTGCTCCCTCTTCAAGCGCCTGCCCAAGTCCCAACACATTTCCATGTCCAAAGATCGTAAAGATTCCCTTAACCAATCGTTGCTGAACACCATCAAACTCTACAAACTGCTGATTCAAAAACTTAACAAATGCTTGCGCTGTTGTTAAACGTATCGTTTTCATCCGAATGTCTTCACCCTCATCCCGTAAAGTAGGGTTATCGATTACCCTTTTAAAAAAGTTTAACACAAACTACTCTACTTCGAAATACATACTTACCGCTTTTTCCGTTTTTTCTTTCCCAACCTGAATGGTTTGTTCAGCTTCCCACTCCCAATACTCCGGTCTGAACAATTCTATAGACACCATATCGCTGTAGCCGATTGCTTTAAGAGTAGACA
>JBEQAI010000052.1:0-13160 GCA_041640415.1 Ammoniphilus sp.
ACTATATTTCTTTCGATAACGTACGCGTGGGAGAAATGCAAGCGCAAGCGATTGTCGAGCAAGCTCCTAAAGGAAACTTCGTTTATATCGGTGGAGCGGATACGGATAATAACGCTCATTTGTTCCGCGAAGGGGCCATGAATGTACTGAAGCCGCTTGAAGAAAAAGGAGATATTAAGATTGTTTATAACCAATTCTCCAAGGATTGGAAGCCTGAAGAAGCGTTAAAGAACATGGAGAATGCTCTGACTGCCAATAAAAATGATATTCAAGCCGTTGTGGCCGCTAACGACGGTACCGCTGGCGGGGTCATCCAAGCGTTGAATGCGCAGGGATTAGCTGGAAAAGTACCGGTATCCGGGCAAGATGCTGAACTAGCAGCAGCCCAGCGCATTGTCGAGGGAACCCAAACGATGACGGTTTATAAGCCCATCAGCTCCATCGCGACAAAGGCAGCAGAGATGGCCGTTGCCGTAGCAAAAGGAGAGAACGTAGCGGCTGATAAAAAGGTGAACAACGCCAAGATTGATGTACCGTCCGTTCTTTTAGATCCGATTGCGGTAACCAAAGAAAACATTGTCGATACGCTCATTAAAGACGGATACCAGAAGATCGAGGATGTCTTCAAGAACATTCCAAAGGATCAATGGCCAAAGATGTAACCAAGATCAGCGGGGAGTAGAGGGATCTATTCCCCCCTCTTCAGAACAGGAGTGAAGGATATGTACGCACTTGAAATGGAAAGCATTACAAAGGAATTTCCCGGTGTAAAGGCCTTGAACCGTGTCAGCTTTAAAGTGAAAAAAGGCGAGATCCATGCGTTATGCGGAGAGAATGGGGCCGGAAAGTCGACGTTAATGAAAGTGCTCAGTGGCCTGTACCCTGCAGGAACTTATACAGGTGACATCCGAATTGAAGGGAAGAAGATGGAATTCCACAAGATCACCGATGCGGAACAAGCGGGAATCACCATCATTCACCAGGAGTTGGCCCTGGTCAAAGATATGACCGCGGGCGAGAACATTTTCCTTGGCGCCGAACCGACAAAATGGGGTTCGATCCAATGGGATGAACTGTATTTTGAAGCTGCCAAATGGTTAAAGGCCGTGGGTTTAAATATTAGTCCTGAAACGAAAATCAATACCCTCGGGATTGGTCAGCAACAGCTTGTCGAGATCGCCAAGGCGTTGTCCAAGAACACGCGAATTCTCATACTCGATGAACCGACGGCGGCCTTAACGGAAAGTGAAGTAGAAATCCTTATGAATATCCTATCGGATCTGAGATCCAAGGGCGTCTCCTGCATTTACATCTCTCACAAGATGCCGGAAGTCTTCCATTTGGCTGATAGCATTACCGTGATTCGAGATGGGCAGTCTGTAGCCACCCTCGATCGCAGCGAGACGAATGAGGACCAAGTGATCGCGTTAATGGTAGGAAGAGAGCTGACAGAAAGGTATCCGCGAGTTCAGCATCATCCGACCGACATTATTTTGGAAGTGAAAAACTATTCCGTATGGAACAAGGATTTTCCAGATAAAAAGCTGTTGGATAACATTAACTTCTCGGTTAGGAAGGGAGAAATTCTGGGCATCGCAGGGTTAATGGGAGCAGGGCGCTCCGAGTTGGTCATGAGCTTGTTTGGCGCCTATGGAGGAAGGACGGAAGGCCAAGTCCTCATTGATGGGCGAGTGATTCAGATTCAGTCGATTGATCAAGCGATTCAAAACGGGCTGGCCCTTGTTACAGAAGATCGGAAGCGGTTGGGTCTGGTTCTCAACATGGATGTGAAAACGAACACAACCTTATCTAATTTAAACCAAATCAGCAGATTTGGAGTCATTAATCAGAACGAAGAAATTAAGTGGAGCCAGAAATATGTGAAAGAGCTCCGTACCAAAACCGCGTCACTGGAAACCCCTGTGGGTACCCTTTCCGGCGGGAACCAGCAAAAGGTCGTCATTGCCAAGTGGCTGATGTCGAATCCCAAAGTGTTGATCCTCGATGAGCCTACGCGGGGAATTGACGTAGGGGCTAAATACGAGATTTATAACCTGATGAACCAATTAGTAGAAAAGGGAGTAGCGATTATTATGATCTCTTCTGAGCTCCCGGAGGTTTTAGGGATGAGTGATCGAATCCTGGTCATGCAGGAAGGGAAACTAGTGAAGGAATTGGATCACCGAGAGGCTACACAAGAGAAAATCATGTTCGCAGCAACAGGAGGGAAGTAAGGATGCAAACAAGTGTGGAAAATACGCAAACAGTCGTGAGGGAGAGCTTTTTTAAAAAATTATTCGGGAAGATGGACGTCCGTGCGTATACGATGATTGGCGCTCTAGTCTTTATCTGGCTATTATTTGGCATGCTGAATGATACCTTCCTGACCGCTCGTAACTTATCGAATTTGTTTACGCAAATGTCAGTTACCGCGATTCTTGCGATCGGAATGGTCCTTGTCATCGTAGCAGGTCACATTGATCTATCGGTGGGTTCGATTGTCGGCTTAACCGGCGGTGTTGCGGCCATCCTAAGTAACTGGATGGGCTTGCCTACGGGTCTCGTGATTCTTGGAACCTTAGCTGCAGGAGCTTTAATCGGAGTCTTTCAAGGTTGGTTAGTGGCTTATCGGGCGATTCCTGCTTTTATTGTTACATTGGGCGGAATGATGGTGTTTCGCGGTGCGTTGATGGGGATTACCAAATCTTCCACCATCCCGGTTTTTGATTCCTCTTTTGCCGCATTGGGGAATGCGTATTTCACCGCAAGCTTTGGCTACATTCTCGCCATCGTGGCGGTAGGCGGAATGATCTGGTCTGCTTTGAACAAACGCAAATCCCGCCAAAAGTATGGCTTTGAGGTACAGCCCATGTCTGTCGATGCGACGAAGATTTCCCTGTTTGGCTTGTTGATTTTCGGATTTGTCTTAACGATGAATAGCTATAAAGGGATCCCGTTCCCTATCATTTTCGTCATTATTCTAGCTCTCGTCTTTTCTTTCATCGCTACACGGACCACTTTTGGACGCCATGTGTACGCTATTGGAGGAAACCCGGATGCCGCGCGTCTTTCCGGTATCAATATCAAGCAGCGTACGATGATCATCTTCCTGTTGATGGGCTTGCTATCCTCCATTGCGGCTCTCGTATTAACCGCAAGACTATCCTCAGCTACCATTTCGGCTGGACAAATGTATGAGCTAGACGCGATTGCGGCGTGCGTCATCGGCGGCACCTCCCTCATGGGCGGTTCCGGCACCATCTTAGGAGCCATCATTGGAGCGTTAGTCATGACCTCGCTTGATAATGGAATGTCCCTCATGGGAATGGAGACGTTTTGGCAGTACATGGTTAAGGGAAGTATTCTTGTGCTAGCGGTTTGGCTCGATATTTCCAATCGAAATAAAAAAGCAGCAAAATAGGGCTTTTACGTAAAACAAACATCCCATCTTTTACAAGAAGACGGGATGTTTTTTTAGGTTTCAGGGCCTATCGTAAGATGAATCTGTACAATCTCTGAACGAGAACCGAGACGAAGGGGAGGTCCCCAAAAGCCATAACCACAAGATACGATGGAATGTAGCTGTTCTTTCTTTAAGTAACCCCAATCGTTTTCAAATAGCTTCTCGGTAATGAAGTTTCCAGGGTAGATTTGTCCGTGATGGGTATGTCCCGAGAGGACAAGATCAATGTTGAGCTTTTGGGCCACATCCAACTCATAGGGCTGGTGATCCAGGAGGATGGTCATTTTCTCAGGGTCTGTCCCCTCTACTAAAGTAGAAAGAGCGGCCCGATTGCGCTCACTTCGATCTTTCCTGCCGATGAGTTGAATATGGTCGTTTATAGCCATCGTTTCATCATATAAAACATGCATACCGCTTTTCTCCAAGGTTTGAATAACTTCTCTCATCGGGCCATTATGCTTGTCATGATTCCCTAAGGAAGCGTAGACGCCATATGGGGCTTGAATTTGACCCATGATTTTGTCGATCCCCTGTCTCAAGTATTGCGTGATGTCATCATCAATGATGTCTCCGGGGATGATGACGATATCGGGCCGGAGCGCGTTTATTTCATTGACCATTCGCTGCGCATGGTCGTTCCCGGAGAGCAGCCCAAAATGCAGATCGGACACCATGACCACATTCAGCTGTTCAGGCGGGCGGCTTCCTTTGTTAACTTGGACCTCGTACGTTTGAAGGGTAGGGCTATACGTATTGTAGGAGCCATAAGCGACCAAAGAAAAAAGCAAAAGAAGAAGGACGGAGCTCGTTCCCTTTTCAATATGATGATGCGGAAGCCGAGTCAACCGCAAGAGCCAAACACTCACATGAGCTAACGGCAATAGAATAACCAAGAGATAAAAAAGGGCCATCCAATAGGCGCCAATCAAATGGAAGATTACATTTTCCGTAATCTTGCCCAAGATAAAAGAAGTAGCAACAATCGTCAGGGTGAGGATATAAAGAAACTTAAATTTCCGTGATGGCTCCGTGGACATTCGGTTCTTCATCCAACCCCAGCCGCTCCATCCCACGTAAAAAACTAAGATCGCATACAGTAATATAAAGACAATCCCAATAACGAAAGGCATCCCATTCTCCATTCTATTTTTGTGTTCACTAAATAGTATGTTTTTTGGATGCCAAATTTATGAAGGGGTATGATTCTTCTGTTTGGGAGCATAATAGTAGTAGTGGCCCGTAGCCAAGCGGTAAGGCAACGGACTTTGACTCCGTCATGCCCTGGTTCGAATCCAGGCGGGCCAGCCATCCCCAAACAATAGTCAAGGCGAGCCGTAAGGTGCTCGTTTTTTTCTTTCTAGCTCTGGACCGATCTTTCTCGCTTAACCCCCAACCAAACAAACACGCAGCCAACCATAACAAAAATGGGCTCGAGCCAATTGGCTTCGGGTCCATTGGTGATGCGGTGAAGCTGGAAAATCCAATGGAACACCACAATATCGAAGCTTAAGAAGAGCCCCGTTGCGGTGGTGAAGCCATTGAAAAAAGCGCGAGAAAAGAAGCGGTAAAAGAGAAGCATGAGAAGCAGCAACACGACCAAACCAAAGAAAACCGCTCCTAAGCGCTGGATTTGCGTTTCTGCTTTCATTCCTGCGGCAACGGCATCTATGATATGAAAGAAAAAGTCGGTTATAAAAAAGGCCGTAATGATTCCAAGGTATTTCATCTGTTCTTTCCTTTCTATATAAAACGGCTGTCCCAACCGCTGACAAGGTATGGAGACAGCCTATATGGTCTAATATTTTTGCAGAACCTTGCGATCCAAAACAAAATTTCCGAAGGGAACGAAGGCCGCTGCGATCGCGCTAATTACGTTTACGATGGACCAGCGAATCACATAGGTAACATGGGCAACAGCGATGATATAGAGAACAAAGAGAAAGCCATGGATAGCGCCTACGATGCGGACAGCTTCTGGGATATCGGCCAGGTACTTGAGCGGCATGGCAATGCCTAGCAATAGGAGAAAGGAAATGCCTTCGATAAGGCCAATCGTGCGGAGACGACCAATCGGGTTTGAGAACATGAAGCGGAGTACCTCCCTAACGTAGAATATTATGTATCTTTTTGTAGCCTATATCATTATATCTTCATCTGAATGTAAACACCATGATAATAGGGGTTTGTTCAAGATATTTTCAAATCTGGTTTGTACATGAAAACCCAAAAAAACAAGGGGTGACTTCTCACCCCTTGTTTCTATTTAATCGAGTAGCTCGTTTCCCCTGTGCTGCCTTGATAATTCTGGAGGCTGGATTGGGCCCTGACTAGGTACAACCCTTTTTCTGCGTGTTTCTTGTTTGTTTTGATGTAGACTAGATAGTTACCCTGAGTGTCGGTTGTTCCTGAGTAGTGGGTCACGCTCCCGGAAGGTGATGTTACGGATACCGTTACTTGCGCGCCCGAAAGCGGCTTAGCATTTTTATCTCTTATTGCAGCTTGGATCGTGACCTGATCCCCAGCTAGATATACGCTCTTATTGGCTGTCAGCGAGGTAAAGCTTTCCGCTGGAAGAGCGGGTTGGGTCGGCACTACTGGCTCTGCCATACCCAATCCTTTGTGAACGGCTTTCCAGAAAGCCTCATCTTCTAATCTCATACACCACATGGAAACCCCTGCTAGATTATAGGTGTTTACGAGTTTGGTTTTTAATTCAATGCTTTGCTCATTTTCATACCAGACGGTGCGAGAGGTACCATCGGTTGCGGTATAGCGAAAATAAGGGGATTGCGCGGTGGCATCCCATTGCGGAACAGCTCCAGTTGAAGAGAGTAGAGCAGGGATGTTCTTCCAAGCAACAGCGCGGTTGCCGGTATTCGTTGTGGTATTCCACTCATAGCCATAGGCTGGGAGTCCAATCATAACTTTAGATGAAGGGATTTGTGAGACGGCATATTTCACTACATTTTCTACCCAGTTTAACCCCGCTACAGGTCCTGGGCTTCCCCACGGTCCATGCTGGTCATAGGTCATCACTTGAATGAAGTCAGCCGCTTGTCCTAATGCCTGATAGTCAAAGGTTCCCACCCAGGCCACGTTTGGAGCATCCGAGGTTTTCGCCGAAACCGACACAATGGTCTCAAAACCGTGAGCGCGAAGTACCTGAGATAGTTCCGTAATAAACAACGTAAAATTAGCGCGATCGCTAGGAAACATATTTTCAAAGTCAATATTGACTCCTTTATAGCTATTCTCTCGAACTAATGCTAATAGATTTTGAACGGCAGATTGACGAACAGAAGCATTGCTTAAGATGGCGTTTGCGAGATGGCTGTCGAATTGACCATTGGCTTCGTTGGTTACTGCCGCATAAGGTTGAATGCCCCCAGAATGGGCCAAGGCAATGGCATCGGAAGGGGCGTTGCCGATCACTTTGCCTGCAGCATCCATGCGATAAGTTACGGTAGAAACCTGGTTAATATAAGAGCCAAAACTAGCAAGAGATTGATAGGAATTTTTGTCTCCTTGGTAGTAGACGGTATAAAATCCTAAAACCCTTTTGGGCTCGCTTGCCGAAGTGCTTTGCCAGGACGGAAGAACGGCGAACATCATGATGAGGAGGAGCAAAAAGGTTTTTCTAAGCATGTTTTTCCCCTACTTTCTTGGTGCTAGTTTTATAGGAAAAACGACAAATAGACTTCCCCTCACAATAGTCCGGCAAGTCAAGCGCATCGCGATTTATACCGGCAACTGGCTGGCTTGTTCTTGCGAAGGTAGCCCCTGTAGCTTTGCGTCCCCATCTTTCGAAGGGTTTGCCTTTGTCTTTTTTTCCTTTATAACCATATTTAAGCATGAAGGGAAAATCATTGTATACAGGTAATAAAAGGCATAAATGCAGGGATTTGGATCAAACTAAGAAGCATCGAGTTGACAAGCGAGGGATGGGATGTGTCTGTCTGGAATTGGTGGAAAAGGTATAATCAAAAGGTGGGTAAAGAGGAGGCAGATCGGGATGAGATCTACCCCCAGTCAGAAGGAAGGGTAAGCTTAGAAGCGATCCGCCTCGAGCTTCAGCATATCGATGATGCCGTATATAAGGACATTCGCATTCAGGAACGTCAAGCGCTCATGATCTATCTCGAAACCCTGGTAGATCCAAAGGTACTGCAAGAATTCGTTCTCAATCCTATTCATCAATCGATGCAAATAGATGTTGCATATCCAATCGAACGGTTACTATCGCAAGGCGAATGGGCAGATCCTGATCAGTTACCTAAGCTATTGCATGATATTACGGCGGGGTATGCGGTGTTATGGTTTGAGGACGTAAGCGCAGCATACAAAGTACCGCTGTACAGTCCTCCGCTGCGGAGCATTGGGCCAGCCGAGAATGAAACAACGGTTTTAGGACCGCAGGATTCCTTTACGGAAGATTTAGGTACCAATCTTTCGCTCATCAAGCGAAGACTTCGAACGACCTGCTTGAAAAATCAAACCTTCCTACTGGGAACCGAAACGAGAAGCAGCGTTTCCATTCTCTATATGTCGAACATAGCCAATCAACAAAACGTAGACCGTGTCTTGCATCGTGTTCAAAATGTAGAATTTGAAGGCTTCATTGGGATGGCCGTCTTGAAGCAAATGTTAGAGGACAAGCCATACTCCCCTTTCCCCCAATTTTTAATTACCAGCCGGCCAGATAATGTCGTTCATTATTTAATGGACGGGAGGATTATTATTTTACTGGAAGGAAGCCCAGAGGCCGCGATTGCACCGGCTAGTTTTTTTGAAATGTTTACAAGTCCTGAAGACTTCTATAACCGATGGACAACAGCCAGTCTGCTTCGTTTCATTCGCTTTGGCGGATTTTTCGTCACGGTTCTGTTAACGTCCACCTACGTTTCGGTGCTGACCTATCACCCGGAGATGTTGCCTCCCAACCTGTTGATTCTTCTCTCTGAATCGAGGAGCCGAGTCCCCTTTCCTCCGCTGCTTGAAGTCCTGTTTATGGAGCTGGTTATTGAGATTCTGCGGGAAGCGGGAGCTAGAATGCCGACTAAGATCGGTCAGACCATCGGTATCGTAGGCGGTATCGTCATCGGAACGGCTGCCGTAGAAGCTGGATTGGCCAGTAATATTTTAATTGTAATCGTAGCCATTTCGGCGCTGCTGTCGTTTTTGCCGACCAATTATCTGATGAGTAATGGAGCGAGGTTCGTGCGCTACATATTCATCTTGTCTGCAGGAACATTTGGCATGTTCGGACAGACTGCAGCCTTGGCCTGGATGATGATACATCTCACGAACATGACATCGTTAGGTACTCCTTACATAAGTCCGATGCCCAGGAAGTGGACTGATTTGAGTAATTTTGTAGTTCGGGCGCCCATCAACTATATTTTATCCCGAATGGGAATCTCGAGGGCAAAAAAGAGTCTCATCCGCCCGACGTCTGAGGAGTAGCATGGATAACGCCAAGTTTAAGATATTAAATCACTATCATGTTATTTTTCTCATCGAAAATGTAATGGTTGGAGTAGGGCTGCTATCCCTTCCTCACGATTTAAGCGCTGTAGGCTATAATCTTTGGCTAATTCCTATTCTTCTCGGTCTTATTGCCCAGGTGGCGTTATACCCAATGGTAAGGCTAGGGTTAAAGTTTCCGGATTCCAGCTTGTTTGCCATCAATGAGAAGGTGCTGGGAAAATGGCTGGGAAAGCTTATTAATTTTTTATTGATCCTATATGCCCTTCTTATGATTACAGCCGTGGGCGAAACCTACCTTCGACTGGTCCAGACGATCGCCCTGCCTGACCGCACGATTACCTGGCAATTGGCTGTTTTGTTTGGGTTGGCGGCGTACATTGTATTTGGGGGAATTAAGTCGGTCGCTCGTTTTTGCATCATGTCCTTCCTGTTTACAGGCTGGATGATTTATTTTCTCCAATGGCCGATGAGCAAGGGGGAATGGGAGCATCTGCTCCCCTTCGCGACGTTTAGAACATCGGAAGTGGTTGAAACGATTCATATTGCTTTTCCTTCCATGTTTGGCTTTGAACTTCTTATGTTTTATTTTCCCTATATCAAGCTTCAGAAAAAGGCTTTTAGGCATGCGTCATATGGAATTTGGCTGACTATTTTCTTCTATACGGTTGTTTGCTTGGCTTCCGTCGTTTATTTTTCTCCCTGGCAGCTAGAGCATCTTCGCTATCCTGTACTGAATATTTTTAAAGCGGTTGAGCTGAGCTGGATTGAGAGAATGGAGAATCTCGGGATCAATTTATGGGTATTTTTAATTTTAACCACGCTTTCTGGATATTTGTGGATGGCTTATAAGGGAGTGGGAAGCTTATTTAATATCGAAAAGCTTTGGATCATTCCTTTATGCTTGGTAGTGCCCTTTATTGTTGTCCATATGCCCTTTAACCAGGTGGTTCAGGATCTGCTTTACGGTTCGATCTCAAGCTATGTGGGGTATGGGATCATTCTATATCCTAACTTCATTATGCTAATCAGCTGGATACAAGACAAAAGGAGAACACTTACGTGATGCGTCCCGTTATGATTTTTACCATGATTCTATTGCTCTTAACGATGACTAGCTGTGGTACGGTTCAAAGACCTACCCTCGAAGACCTTGGCATGGTAGGCGTGATTGGAATTGACGTGGCGCAGGGTGAAAAGATCAAGGTTACGGCAGCCGTCCCTCAACCTTCCGAGGAGGCTCAGGAAAAGATCCAGTTTTATCAGGAAGAAGTGGAGCTTACTCGTGAAGCCATCGGCAAAATGTCGAGTCAGGCTGATCAGACTTTAACCCTTGCCCAATTAAGGGTGCTGATTGTCAGCGAATCGTTTGCGCGGAAACAAGGGATCAGAGAAGTCCTTGAGTACATGTACCGGTCCCCAATCGTTGGAGATAATGTCCTGATAGCCATCAGCAAAAACTCTGCGGAAGAAGTTATCATGGGGGAATACCCCAATAAACCGATGGTGACAACATTTCTGAACGATCTTCTGCGTCCGCGCGGTGTGACGGCGTTCACCCCTTTCACCACCCTACATGACTTTATATATAGCATGACGGATGAAGTATCCGATCCTTCCATGCCTTATATTGAAAAGATTGACCATACGGTTCGGATTTCAGGACTGGCCTTGTTCAGGCAGGATAAAATGATAGACACCCTTTCCCAGGAGGAAGGGAAATTGCTTCAAGCCTTGATCAAGCGGACGAAGCTGCCGGATTTAAAAATAAAGCTTCGGGAGGATGGGGAAGAGAAACCGGTCCTTCTTCTTCTCTCGTTTATAAGAAGTGATATGAAGCGGAGGTGCTCAGACGATAGCACGAACCCGCAATACCGGATAAGTCTGAACTTCACATCGGAACTATTGGAATACACGGGGAAAAGGGATCTATCCGATCCCAAGCAAATAGAGGAGCTCGAAGAAAAGACGAATCATGTTCTGCGTATGAAAGTCGAGAAGCTCATTGAAAAGCTGCAGGGAATGAAGATAGATCCGATGCGGGCAGGGGAGTGTCTTAGAAAAAAGGAACGGGGAGGATGGTCCAAGGAGAAGTGGACAGAAGCTTTATCAAACGCTACGTTTGAGTTAGAAGTCAAGAATGTCATTCATAGTACGGGAACGTTGTATTAATTTGTCGAATGGAAAAGTAGAAGTGGAGATAAAAATTCATAAATTAGTCACATTCATGAGGAAAAATATATTGAAGTTCATATATTTTGAACTTTAATTAAGCAAAAAAAAATAATCCAGCCCCATTTTTTGTAATTCCTTAAAAATACGTTTTTCACGCTTCAAATAATGCTTACAATGATGTATAATCATCAAGTGTGATAAGTACTTACTACTTTAATGGGGAGGAACCTTGCGAATACCAGGTGCAAAAAATTCTTGGTTAGCAAACAAATCTCTACCTAATTCTCCTCTTCTCGTTTAAGGGAGTACAAAACTGGATAGAAAGTAATAATGTCGTTTTATGTTTTTTGCAGATAAGAATTCATAAGATATCTAGAATCCTACATCTGCATAAGGGCAACTAGGCTGCCGCACACCTCACTTGACATAAAGGATGTCAAGTGGAGTTTCAGCGCCAGGCTTGGCGCCAGCCAAGTTTTCTTTATCAGGAAGGTAGCAGATTTGCACTTAGCGGCATGATCTGTTGGTCCATTCTTTTTCCTTTTGAATGGAAATAGATTTTTACTTACTTAACCATTAGGTAGAGTGATCAAACAAGAAAGTGGGGTTGAATTTTGATGAGTCGATGGAAATTAGGTTGGCGTTTATTACCGTTGCTCGCGGTAATGATGCTAGTACTCACTGGGTGTGCACAAGACCCGTATCTGTCTGCTTTGGATCCTAAAGGACCCGTAGCTGCTGCACAGCTGTCCTTGATTATGCTCAGTTTGTACATCATGATTGGCGTATTTGCCGTAGTAATGATTATTTACGTGTATGTACTGGTGAAGTTCCGCAAGCGCAAGGGACAAACTGGAATCCCAGAGCAAGTTGAAGGAAACCACAAGCTTGAAATTATCTGGACTGTTATTCCTCTTATTCTTCTTGCTGTTTTGGCTGTGCCTACCGTATCGCTAACGTTTGACCTTGCGGAAAAGCACAATAGCGAAGAAGCGCTGCAGGTAAAAGTCATTGCTCACCAGTTCTGGTGGGAGTTTGAGTATCCAGATTTAGAGATCTCCGCTGGACAGGATCTGTATATCCCAACAGGGCAGAAAGTCCAGTTCCAAGTAACATCTAAAGATGTCATGCATGCTTTCTGGGTGCCAGCTCTTGGCGGTAAGATCGATACGAACCCAGGCATGATCAACAACATGTGGTTGCATGCGGATAAGCCGGGAACTTACAAAGGGAAGTGTGCCGAGCTTTGCGGGCCTTCTCATGCTCTCATGGACTTTAAGGTTGTTGCCCTTGAACCTGCTGAGTTTGACAAGTGGGTCAACAACATGAAGGCAACAGCAACCAAGCCTGCTCCTGCTACTGCAAGTGCACAAGCGGGTCAAGACATCTTCAACCAAAGCTGTATTGGTTGCCATGCTGTGGATGCAAACAAAGGATTAAAGGTTCCTGATATTGCTCCAAACTTGGCTGGATTCGCAGACCGTACCGTTCTTGCTGGTTTCATCGAGCATAATGATGAAAACTTGGCTCAATGGATTAAGAATCCTCAATCCTTGAAGCCTGGAAACTTAATGCCAGGATTCGAAGGTAAATTGAACGATCAGCAAATTAATGATCTTGTTGAATATATGAACACCTTGACTATTGAATAATCTCTTAATGAAGGAGGTATTACCTTGGCTGCACATGCTCATCCAAAGAGAACCGGCTTGTGGGACTGGTTAACAACGGTTGACCACAAGAAAATCGGTATTCTTTACCTCATAGCAGGTGGCTTCTTCTTCCTTGTCGGTGGATTGGAAGCACTCCTGATGCGTATTCAGTTAATGTATCCGAACCAAGAAATATTCGTTGGTGGTTCCTTTAACCAGCTTCTTACTATGCATGGAACGACCATGATTTTCTTGGCGGCGATGCCTGTCATTTTTGCTTTAATGAACGCGATTGTACCTCTTCAGATTGGAGCCCGCGACGTTGCGTTTCCATTCTTGAACTCTTTAGGCTTTTGGTTATTTTTCCTTGGTGGAGTCCTTTTGAA
>JBEQAI010000053.1:0-13128 GCA_041640415.1 Ammoniphilus sp.
GCGATGTGCTTTGCCGTAGCTGAACGGTCCCCCGTGAGCATCACCACTTGAATCCCTAACTGCTGAAGCTGCTTGACGGCCCGTTTCGCTTCGAGACGAATGGTGTCCTGAATGCCAATGACTCCTGCTAAACCCTGTGTATTCTGAATATACACCACCGTCTTGCCCTCACTCTCGAGCTGTTCCGTTAGATGATGGACTTCTCTTGTGAAAAAAGACGGCTCCATAAAGGCCCCTTTTCCTATTTTCCAGTGCTCCCCCTCAATCGTCGCCTCGATGCCAAAGCCCGGAATGGCTTGCACTTCCTTCGGACGTTCAAGGGAAGCACCCAGTTCTTCTGCCTTCTGGACAATAGCCAGGCTCAGAGGATGCTCAGACAAACTTTCGATGGAGCCGATGGTGCTAAACAACGCTTGCTGACTCAGCGACTGAAACACATGAACATCTGTCACTTGGGGGCGACCATAGGTTAAGGTTCCGGTTTTATCTACAGCCAGCACCTTAATCTCTGCTAAATTCTCGAGATGCGCTCCACCCTTAAACAGAATTCCATTTCTTGCCGCGGAAGAAATAGCAGACAGAATCACAGGCATAATGGACGCTACTAAAGCACAAGGAGAAGCCACAACCAGAAACACCATGGCCCGATAAAGCGACTGCTCCCAATCCCAGGATAACAAATTGGGAGGAAGGATGATCAGCAATAGGGTCACCCCAATGATGACCTTCGCATAAATTTTCTCGAAGTTTTCCAAAAAGGTCTGAGAAACCGGCATCTCGCTTTGCGCTTCTTGAACCATCCGAATAATTTTGGAAAAAAGAGTAGATTCACTTCGACAAGTGACCTCAATGACCAGTGAGCCCTGACCATTCAAGGTGCCGGCAAATACGCCAGCCTGTGGCCCTTTTTCTACCGGGACGGATTCTCCCGTGATGGAAGCCTGATTGACTAAGGACGTCCCTTCAAGGACCACCCCATCCGATGGAATTCTCTCTCCCGGCCTGACAACAACCAGGTCTCCAATCTGCAAGTCCTCGATGCGAATTTCTTTTTCCTGATTGTCCTTCAACACGATGGCGGTTTCTGGCTTCAACTCCATGAGTGAGGCAATATCGCGATAGCTGCGTGCAATGGTATAGCTCTCCATGACCCCACTCACAGCGAAAATAAAGATAAGTATAGCACCCTCTAGCCAATATCCTATCGTGGCCGCGCCTATAGCAGCCAGCAGCATTAACAAGTTTACATCGATTTCTTTTTCCTTAACTAAAGTGATCAAACCCTCTTTGGCTTTGACGAAGCCTCCGATCACATAAGCGCAGATAAAAAGAAAAGGGGCTAAGACGGCAAAGTCCATTTGTTCCAGAATCCAAGCCAATAAGGTCAGCCCTCCGCATGCTAACGCCGCGATCCCTTCTGCATGTCGCTTAACAAACGCAATCACATCTGGCACATTCTCCTGTAATTCTGAATGCTGCTCGGGTCTCATGGTACTCACGTCTCATCCCTCCTGATAATGAAATTCATTTAATTTCTCCCCCTAAAATGAACCGATGCTGCTGTCAAACGCGACAGCAGCATCTTAGTTAAGAATGATTATTATTATTTTGTACTCATCTAATATTGTTGCCTATAGGAAACTATTATAATTCCATTATATGCGAGCCTCTGATTTTTGTAAACTATAATTTGACAATTTAGGTTGCTGCCATTATAATGAGAATAAAAATGATAATTATTCTTAACTAGGAGTGGATTCCATGACTCTTCAACTTATAGAAGTCGGTCTCTTGTCTAGTTTGTTGGTTGCCTTGCCTTTCCTAATGAGAAGATTTCACAATACCATCAAATAGCATAAAAAAAAGACGCGATATCAGTTCGCGTCTTTTTCCCTTTGTAGGACCCCCTTAAGGGAGAGCAGCGAGCGTGCCACACTTTCGATGGATCTGCGCTCCTTCATGGCTTGCGTTCTCATGATCTCATAGGCCTTAGATAAGCTTACGTGGTTGAGCTCAGCTACGATTTCTTTGGCCCGATCAATCAGCTTGCGTTCCTCTAGCTTCGCCTTAAGTCTCTTGTTTTCAACCATGAGACCTTTCCGTCGCGCAAATTGATAACATCCCAAATGCAGCATTCCTAAGATCTGAGATTCATCCATCTCGGGATGAATGAATCCATCCACCTCGAAACTTCGCTCGAGAAATGCACTTGCCTGCTCCCGCCCATACCAAAAAATGGGTAGCTGCTCGCTCACTCGACTAATCCAATCCTCTAGATCTTCAATTTGACATACCACCACGACCGCATCATACGCCCCTAGATCTTCTGGTAGCTCACCACAGAAAGTAAGGTGAAGCGAATGGAACTGGAAGCTTCGCTTCCAGCCATTCGCCTCATCCATTCCTAAACGCTCGAGCACGACCAAGCGTATTACGGAATCACACACTTTGTTTAAATTGCGTTGTTTTAGCTTGAAGATGCTCAGGGTATCCATAAGCTCCATGCTCACTGATATCTAAGCCCATAATCTCTTCTTCTTCACTTACACGCAATCCGATGGTTGCCTTCAGTACTGACAAGACAATATAAGTAGCAACGGCTGCATAGAGACCACATGCTAGAACTCCTACCGCTTGAACCCCCAATTGATGGAAGCCCCCACCATAAAACAACCCTTCTTGACCTACCCCAACAATTTCAACCAGTCTCGGAGAAGCGAATAATCCGTTGGCTAACGTTCCCCAAACCCCGGCCATCCCGTGAACCGATGCGGCATAGATGGGATCATCAATTCCCTTGCGATCCAGGAAGATCGAGAAGAAGTAAGACAAGACTCCGGCAATAGCCCCAATGACAACTGCTGCCCAGGTTTCAACAAAAGCACAAGAAGCAGTAATGGCAACTAAAGCAGCTAATACTCCATTTAACATCGCCGAGATATCTGCTTTCCCTGTGTAGATCCAAGAAGCAAGGAGAGCAAACACTGTACCCGCTCCCGTAGCCAACAGAGTCGTCATAGCTACATGGCCGAAAAATCCATCGGTAACACCCAGCGTACTACCTGCATTAAAGCCAAACCATCCTACAAAGAGAATCACAACGCCTAGCACCGTATAAACCTGATTGTGTCCTGGCAAGAAATTCGGTTTACCATTTGCATTGTATTTTCCTAGACGAGGCTTCAGCATAATGGTAGCAACAAGAGCTGCAACGGCACCTGTTAAGTGAACAACAGTGGAACCAGCAAAGTCCTGCTTCCCATGGTCACCTAACCATCCGCCGCCCCAGATCCAATGTCCGATAACGGGATAGATAAGAGCTGTAAACAATACGCTAAAGATTAAATAAACGGAAAGCTTCGCTCGTTCTGCAAAACCACCGAAAGCAATCGCTAAGGAAACTCCGGCAAAAGCCATTTGGAAAACAAAGAAGATCGGAAGTGGAACACCAAATACTTCATCAATGCCTTCTAGCAAAAATCCATTTAATCCGATAATCGGATTTCCTTCACCAAACGCAAACGCAAATCCTACTGCCCAGAAAACTAAAACACATATTCCAAAGGTAAATACCGTTTTACCAGCTACATGACCTGCATTTTTCATTCGAGTAGATCCTGCCTCTAGCAATACGAACCCGGCTTGCATGAAGATGACCAGCACCGCAGAAACCATGACCCATAACCAATCCACCGTACTTGCGACTTGTTCGATCTCGGCTGCCAAGGCCATGTGAGGGAACAAGAGCAGAAAAGCTAAAATCAAGGAACCCCATAATTTTGTTTTCATTTCTCAACACTCCTTTGTGTTAGTTTTTATAACAGCCGTTGTTATACTTTGATTTTACGCTCAGAAAGGGTTCGCTTCAACTGAAGTGTTAGATTTTCTAACATATGAATCTTTGCAACATTAATTATGCCCTCACATATGATGGGTATCATGCTTTGAAGGAGGCAGCTGCCTACCTATGACAACCGTTAAAACGAAACTAACCTCTGTAGAGGAACACTCCTTTTGGTTAGAAATTTTAGAGGATCATGCCCGTTTCATCCGAGATTACTTATCCCCTGCCGAAACCGTTTGGGTTAAAACGGCTCATGAATATATCCTTCGATTCCAGGCTCTGCGCACACGACTGGCTTCCTTTGCCCCAAACACCCCTGTTGCCTCTCCTGACCTGATGCTCTTTTCCCGAGAGGCTCAGACTGCCGCATGGGGCTACTATCAGTTCGAAGGCCATATGCAGCGCCTTCGCATTCTCAATCAAGTGAATCTGAACCTTACTCCCACCTACCTCATTGGCACGTTGAACGAAAACGCTGAGTACTTGAGAAGACTGCATTACTACGTCAAGGGTTTAGACTCCCCCGACCAATCCCTCACCGATTTATTAGATCTGTGGCTAGAAGATCAACTGGGCCATGCGGCCCTACTGCGAAATGGCCTTGATCCGGTTGAGTTAAGCTTGGCAGGCGAAGCAGCTAAATATATGGAGGCCTTCAATGCCCATATGCTAAAAAATAATGCCATTAAGCGATATCTCCGCTTTCTCCCACCCGGTTTCCCTGAGCAATTGGGATTCGTCCGGGAGGTAGCACGAACAGTGATGGGCTTTAATCAACTCGTGGACCGCGTCATTCAGCTGCATACAGTAGATCAGGTGCTGAGTCGTTTAACCCTGCGATTTCTGGAGCATCACATTCCAGAATCTTGTTATTTCCTCCGCAAGCTTGTCTCTTTCTCTCCCGATATCCACCTAGATCCTAATTGCCCACTGACGAAGCCTTCTTTTAATGGTAGTAAACAAGAATGATCATTGGGGGTCTTCACCCCCCATTTGGCCAAACTTGACTCTAACAGGAGGGTTTGTCATCATATAGGGTGTACATGCAGAGGAGGAGGCTTATGGAGGAATTACGCTGGGACATCCCCGGAAAATTAACACATCCGATCATACATAACGACAACACCTATCAAATCAAGTTCGAAAACGAAACCGTCCAGATCTTCGAAAACGGTGAAGTAAAGATAGAAGAGGATCTCACCGAGGACTTCTTGCCTCGGCATCGGGATCCTTCCATCACAATGGAAGCGCAATTGCTGGATTGGGCCCAGACCGTTTTGAAAACGTTTTTGCAGCTCTGTGGAAAATGCAAGCAGGTGAAGCTCTCTTTCCCCCCTGAACTCGCAGCCCCATCCATCCAACAGAACTTGGAACAGCAGGGGATCCAATTTATCTGTCCTTCCTGCATCGAGGCTGCATTAAAGGAAGCGGAGGAACACTCCAAGGACCAAAAAGAAGCATTTTTTCGAGGAGATATCCGGATTATTGGGGGATCCCAGGAAGAGGTTCAACGCCTGGTTCAATCGGCTGCCATCCTGTCCATTCGCCGATATATCCAATCATTGGGCCAGGGATGGAAATTAGGAATGATGAAGTTTTCCCAACATCGCTTTTACCTCGTGGTACTGAAGATTTCTTCGGCAAATGAAATGGAGTCCTTTCTCCTGTTGACTCAAGACGGAAAAGGGAGCTTCTCCTCTCTGCCTCCAGAAACGGGTTTACCCGCTTTAGGCTTCCAAGAAGGAGAAGAAATCGAATTTATGGCTTTTGAAGACTGAACGGATTCACTCCATCATAGAATGTACAAACCCTAGTACATTTTTAGGAGGGAGTCCCTTTCAATGAATGAAAGAAGATTTCTTCTCTACAATCTTGCAGCCGTTTTTCTCTTTTATATTAATGTAGTCGTTAGCTTCGCACTGATTTATATTTTTTTTGATATGACGCAATGGGGTCCTATCGTGGATCACCATGCTACATCTATTCATCAGTCTCAACAATGGGACAGAATCACTCGCTCCTTGTACTTTAGTGCGGTCACCTTGCTTTCCGTCGGTTATGGAGATGTTACTCCTCTGGGCTGGTCCAAGGCGATTGCCATTATCCAAGCCATGATTGGGTATCTACTGCCTGCCTTTCTCGTTGTGAAATTTGCAAAAAACGTTAAAAATGGTATTCATGGATAGACTAGGAAAGTGAGGTGATGGTATGCGTTACGTCGGCCAATTTCGTATGTCTAAGAGCGACAACTTACTTTACTATTTTGAGGATGGCCCCTATAAAGATGTTCTGCAATATTTAAAGGAATGGACGCAAAGCGAGCCTAAATATATCCGCTCTACTCGCGCCTGGACGGTTCCCTTACCCAAGGTGAGCAAAAAGTCTTTCCAGGAGTTGCTGGAAAGCAAAGGGTGGAGCGGAGAGATCCTGTAAGATTGTGGTGTCCCTGAGGGTTTTAGGGGCACCTTTTTTTGGCGTCCCGCCGATTTTTCGCCAGAAAGACTCCCAAGGCTTGATCCCTTTTTCCATGTTTATTTTCTTCGTAGTGAAGGGGATAATAACGATACTTTTCGAAAGGAAAAGGAAAGAGGAGGATACATCTTGAGAAGTGAAGATCTAGATTATTGGGAGAGCTCTCCTAGTCTATATGAAGTGTACGTTGATGAAGAATTTGTCGGTCAAAAATTGCTCTTGGGCCAAAGTGACTCCGTTCAAGATGTGGATTTTTTCCTTATACAAAATGGGTTTCAACCCTTTACCTCCGAGCTTGAGGGTGAACGCTATCGCATTTACCCTACGCAGAAGGAACAGGCGGCGTCTATGAAGGAGCAGCTAGGTATTTATTTGCAGGTAAGATAGCTTTTTGGCAGCCCCTCGTTGTATCATGGTACTGAAGGAGGAATGACCATGATCACCATTATTGTAAAGAATCCGGAACAAGAACCGCTTACTCAGTCCATTATGGGTCCTGAAGTGTTAGAGGAGCTGATGGAGGGAGAATTTGAAGTAGCCCACGATGATCATCTAGAAGGGATCCTGATCCTCGTGAATGAGGAAGTTCGGGGAATTAAGCCTCATAACTTTACCATTGAGGCCGATGGCTCGCATGACTGGGTTTATGGCACGGCGATCTTTACCGCGATCGAAGATGGCCAGCTGATCTCGCTTAATGATGCTCAGATTGGGATGGTTCAAGAATACTTTGCCAAAACCAGGGCGTACAAATAGTTCAGAGGGAATTCTCCCTCTGACTTAATACGTAAAATCAAAAAGGGTAGGCGCTTTTTGATAATCATCATCTTCTTTCGAGAAAGGCATCAAGTCTTGATAAGCAGCCTTCGATACAGCCACAGCATCATCAAAATGATCGAATAACCCCAGATTCTTCATCTTTCCTTGTATGCAAATCTGCACTCTCCACTGTCCGGTTTTTTTATACCACGAAACCCCACGAACTCCACTTGTATTGTTGCTGTGAATTTTTCGGTTTTGCATATTTTCACCGGCAGAAATCACGCGAAGGTTTTCCCTTCTATTATTTAATGAATTACGATCAATATGATCAACCACCATGCCATCCGGGCAATCCATGATCCAACGGTGCAGCATGATCGTTTTGTTAACCCCATTTTTACGGTCTTTCCCATGGATGTAATATCTCTTTCCAGAATCATCAAATCCAGCAAACCAGGTTCCTTTGTAGGACTGGACTTTTTCTAAATCCGCTGTATCAATAAACACCCGAAGATAATACACTTTATATCGCACATAAAGAACCGTGGTTTCGCCCAAGATCTCAAACTCGTTTTTCATCCGTTACCTCTTTCGTCTTCAGAATCTCTCCTAATCGCAGAAGAACAAGTTGATCACGAGATAATCCTCTCCGCTTCCATTCTGTCTGCAGTCGCACAAGAGCTTCCCATGGCGTATCATCGGCCAGCCGGAACGTACTGTAGTGCATGGGAATAAAATACTGAGCACCTAAATCCAGAAAGGCCTGGATCGCTTCCTCGGGAGAAACATGCTGCATTCCCATAAACCACTCGGGCTCGTAGGCTCCAATGGGCAGGATCGCATAGTCTACCTTAAATCTGCTGCCTATTTCTTTGAACCCTGGAAAATATCCGCTGTCACCGGAGAAGTAAATGGTTTCGTCGGATCGCTTATCCCTAATCACCCACCCACCCCAATGGGAAGCATTGGTGTCAAAGGGCGTTCTCTTCGACCAGTGCTGGGCCGGCACAAAGGTAATCTCGATCCCCTTGACCTTTTTCGATTGCCACCACGTAAATTCCTCCACCTTAGGCAAGCCTTTGATCATAAACTTCCTGGCTAGTCCCTCAGGTACCAGATGGGTCGGCTCCCCTTGCAAGCGCCGAAGAGATCGGAAGTGCAGATGATCATAGTGACTATGGGAAATCAGAACGAAATCAACTTCTGGCATATCCGCAAGAGCAATTCCTGGAGGGGTAAGCCGCTGGGACATCGCCATCCGCTTGGCCCATACCGGATCCGTTACAATGTTGAGGCCCCCAATCTGTATGAGAAAGGTCGCGTGACCGATCCACGTGAGTGAAGTCTCCTCTCGATTAGCCTTAAGAAATTCCAGGTCGGGCTCCGTCTCACTAGCCATGACATAAGAATAATCCTTACTTACGGAACGACGAGATCGCTGCCAGCGGACAAAGTGATCCCACGTCCGTTTGTTTGGAATATCGTCCATATTCGAATATCGCTTTCGACGCATCGCGGCAGAGTCCCTCCTTTGCTGTTTCTATTATATGATCGCTGTTACCTGCGCTACATACTTTTTAGCAATAGCTTTTTCAACAAAGGAGCAAAGTGCTCAGGCAACTCCTTCACACTAGGAACCATCACATGCTCCCGGTCGTAGATGTTCTGCATGGTTTTTTCATCCTCTTCAAAGATCTCCCCATTGGATAAGAACATCCCAATCACTTCAACCCCCCGCTTCCGAGCCTGTATCACCGCTTCTTTCGTGTCCACGATTCCATTCTGATCATATTGGGCTGCCGCGGGTTCACCATCCGAGAAAACAAGGAGAAACAAATTTTTTTCCTTTCGCTTCTTGAGCTCCTGCAGCGCCACGCGGATACTAAATCCATCCCGATTATCCTCCTGCGGCTCCAATTGCATGATTTCCGCTCCGCTTTTAGCAGTGATCGAGTAGTAAAAATCCTTGATCCAGTGAAAGTAATTAGGCTGATAGCCTTCCTTCACTCCGTTCGCGTCCTCCCAGAATCCTACAATGGCGTGCGGAATTCTTAAGCTTTTTAAGACCTCATGGAACAGGATAATTCCTTTTTTCGTTTCATCCATTTTATTATGCATGGAGGCAGAACAATCGACAAGAAGCATAAAGGCTGCATCAATATCTTTGGATTCGTTCTTCTTTTTATAAAAAACCTTGGGGAAATCCTCCAGAACCAAGGGCAGCAAATTCTTAGAAAGCCGCCCAAAAGGCAAACCCTGCTGCGGATCTTCTCGACGATGCTCAAGCGTTTTCTGAATCGTCTTAGACAGATCCTTAATATATAAATCCACTTCCAGGAGGAGATCTTTATAACGCTGCTCGTCCAAAAGGCTCGGTTTTTCCGCGTTTTTGCGAATTGCCACCGCATGTAGATTCTCCGAACCAAACGCTCCTGCTCCTCCTGGCATGGCAAGCAGCTTTTCCTTGGTTTCTTCGGCTTCGCGATAGTCTCTTTGTTTGCTTGCACCCGATTTTCCTTGTACACTGCCTAACGCTTCATCCCCATCCTCTGTGGCTCGTGCGGTACCGCCAAGCATCTGCGTCTGGGTTCCGCTTTCTAAGTCGAACTGCAAAAAGGCCCGAGATTGCTCCTGATCTTTTGTTTCCCCATGCCAGGTTGGAAGTTTTTCTTTTTTGGCTTCTTCCGAGTCATGGCGGTTGTTGTCTTGATCGTCATTTTTTAAGGAAGAGGTTCTCTTCATTTCATCAAAAGTCAGGCCTGCTTCCGCCTTGGAATGGAGATGGAGCACGGGAAGAATAAAATATTCATTAAGCGCATCCTTGCTATAATGAGGGGTCAGATAAGTCATGATCTGTTCCGCGATTCTTACATTATCTCTTGTTGATGCTGCCTCAAACACTTGATAAAGGATCGGCCTTATGGCTTCGAAATGAATCCTCTGATTGTCCTCCGCATCCGAGAAGCTGCGGTCTGGCCCGTTCGCATGCAACGCCAGATGGATCATGCAAAATAAATGATCCAGCAGATACCCACGACCCTGGTTGACAATCAGCTGATTCTCAAAATATTTCTGGTACTCCAGATTTCGCATAGAGAACAACTTCGCCGTTCCCGGCCTTTCTCTTTTGCAAATTTCTTCTAGTCTCAGATCCTCAAATAAAGTAAAAAGCTCGATGCCGAACTTCTTTAACAAAGATGGCTTTAAGAATTCACCATACGCTTGAACCTCAGCCCTATTCGTGTGACGAAGCGTCCCAATCGCTCGAAGGTAGATGTCGGTTTTATAGCCTGCCTCCATCTCCAAGGGCGGGAGGGTATCCCAAAAGTGGCTGGCTGAGATCACTTGTCCCTGAAGATCAACATAAGCGCCGTAATCAAACTTAAACTTCAGCTCTTTTATCCCAGACAGCACATTAGCCAAATCCTGCAGCTGGATAAAAAGAGCCGTATCTACTTTTTTGTTGTTAAAAACAATATACTTCAAGTTTACACCTCATACAAAAGGAACCTTAAAAAAAGGTTTCTGCCAGGTTTTGGATGAACATTTTTTCCGATTCCTCTTCCATCTTATCACTAATGGCCCGCTTAATGGCTCTTAACGGGGGAATGGCTGTACTTAAATCGCAAGCATCGAGAAGCGCTCGAATCGATGCCGCTTCTTCAGAAACCTTGCCTTGACTAGCCGCAAGGATCAGATCTTGAGATAGCCGAACAAATAAATCGATCGTTTTCTCTTCTTTTAACAGGCTATTGGTACGAATGAGCCCCTTCAGCTCTTCTCCCTTAATATAGGGGACTTCAATGACGATAAACCGATTCATTAAAGCTTCATTAAGAGGCACGGTCCCGATATAGCCTTCGTTGATCGCAGCAATGACTCTGAACCCCTGCTTCGCTTTCACAACCTCTCCGGTATACGGATTGGTAATCATCCTCCGATAATCCAGGACGCCATTAATCAGCGGAAGGGTCTCAGGCTTGGCCATATTGACCTCGTCAATGTAAAGGAAGTGCCCGTGGTTCATCGCTTTAATCACCGGGCCCGGAGCAAACTCAATGACCTGCTTCTCATCTTTATAGGCAATAAACCTTCCCCCAATCAAGCTCTCCGCATCTAAATCCACGGAGCAGTTCACCATATGCATCGGCTGGTTAAAAAGAGCCGACAGCGTCTCGGCAAACTTGGTTTTTCCTGCACCCGTCGGTCCCTTTAGCAATATATTTTTCCCCATCATCAAAGCGGAAAGGGTATCCACCAGCAAATCCGGATGAGGAGGAATATAGCCTTCCTTACCAATCAGATCAGCAAACTCGTCTGAGCCTGTATTTCTATGCTTGTTCAAAAAATCTTTGATTTCAGGTGTAAATAAGCTTTCTATATTAGACAACCCCAACACTCCTTATCCATCACTCTCTGTTTAAGTATAGTTCCTTCCATGAAAAAAGACAAAAAAGCTGTCCTCCATGCAGCGCATCGGAGTACAGCTCAAGTCTATTGGGTATCTGGTTACTATAAGATTCGGTTGGCCTTCTGCTTTTATGGGGGGGAACTTAGAAGCTTTTGTATCGCTTTGGCTACTCCATCCTGTTCGTGGTGATCCGTCGTCGTATCGGCGTAAGCCTGTACTTCGGCTGGTGCATTAGCCATAGCGACTCCTAATCCCGCCCAACGAAGCATCGCGACATCATTCAGGCCATCTCCCATCGTGACAACCTGCTGCGCCGTAATATTTAGGTAGTCGCAAACCTTCTGTAGTCCCGTGGCTTTTGTGATGCCTTTCGGATTCACCTCAATGTTGCTAGGGTCCGAACTGCTAAGCTCTAGCCTTCCATAAGCCTTTAAGCGTTTCCAAATCTCTCCCATCACATGAGGTTCTTCACTTTTAAACCCAAATTTAAGCCACTGATACCGCTCAATCTCTTCGGGAAATGCTCCTGGCTTAAACACTTGATCGACCACTGAGCTCCAGAAGTGAATCCCATAGGCCTGTGCTAGAGCATATAAAAACCGAATATCGTCATGATTTATCGTATGCCGCTCAAGAAGGACTCCCCCGGAAGTCCACACCTCACTCCCATTAGCCACAACAAAAGGAACTTGTATTCCTAACAGTTCTAAGTAGGGTATTATCATTCGTTTCGGCCTTCCGGTTGCAATCGTAACCTCGATTCCTGCGTTACGGGCTCGATGGATCCATTGCAAGTTTTGTTCCGATATCGTACCTCCCGCTTGCAAGAGCGTCCCGTCCATATCCAAAGCAATGAGCCTCCAGCGATTCAACCTTCCACCTCCACTCCAAGAAGACTTACCTTTTATTACTATATTCTACATGTATATATTGTTAACCTTTAATAGAAAAGAAACAACTCTAAGAACGGAGAAGGAGATCATGGGAGTCACTACCGGTTTGAGAGAAAGTGACTTGGTTTCGTGATAAAAGGAGTGAACTAAAAAAAGACACAAGACTCATACGCCTTATGTCCTTAGTATCCTTATGAACGGTAGCTTGCATTAATCTTAATGTAATCGTAGGTAAGGTCACATCCCCAAGCGGTGGCGACAGCCTCTCCATCATGTAAATCAATCACGACCTTGACATTCTCCTGCAGCAAGTAGTCTCTCGCTTCCTCTTCGCTAAAAGGTACTGGGAAGCTTGCTTTGACCACCTGAATCTCCCCTAGAAAGACGTCGACCAGTTGAGGTTGGATGGCTGCTCCGCTATAGCCGACTGCACAAAGAATTCTGCCCCAGTTTGCATCAGCACCGTAGATCGCGGTTTTGACCAGATTAGAGCTGATGACCGTTTTGGCTACTTGTCTTGCAATCTCTTCGGATGGGGATCCCTTCACTTCCACTTCAAGCAGCTTCGTCGCGCCTTCGCCGTCGCGGGCAATCTTCTTGGCCAGTTCTTTCATAACATAGGCAAGCGCTTGATAAAACTCTTCCGCTTCAGCGTGGCCGCTGTTTAACGCGTTGTTGCCCGCCATTCCATTGGCCATGACCACGACCATGTCATTGGTACTCGTATCTCCATCCACGGTAATCAT
>JBEQAI010000054.1:0-13099 GCA_041640415.1 Ammoniphilus sp.
CCAACCACCAAAAGCAGTGGAGCGGGACCGCGGTTGGCTAATCAGCCGAAGAGACGTGCTTTTCCTGTTCGGCGGAACGACCATCGCCATGCTGCTCGGTGGACTAACCAAATGGTTTCAACCAATATCAGCGTCGTTTCTTACCACACTTCAAGAAGTGAAGCGAAGAGGATATTTCCGCATTTATTCCGTGAGCAGTGAGAATCCGGTGTTTGATCCAGCGACATGGCGACTGCGCATAGACGGTCTTGTCCATACACCTTTGGAGCTTACCTTTGATGAACTGATGCAACTGCCGAAGCACAGCTATATACATGACTTTCATTGTGTGACAGGCTGGAGTGTAACGGGAGTGAAGTGGGACGGAATTCCACTGATCGAGCTGGTCAAGCAAGCGGGGGTACAGCCGGAAGGGGTGTATGTGAAGATGTATTCTTCCGATCAGATCTACACGGAAACCTACGAATGGTCCCAGTTAATCGGCCGTGATGTCATTATCGCCTACCAAATCGACGATAAGCCTTTGTTAGAAAGCCAAGGAGCTCCTGTCCGGCTCTTTCACCCCAAAATGTATGGGTATAAGTCAATCAAGTGGCTGGAGCGAATCGAGTTTACGAATAGAAGAGATTTAGGATACTGGCAAGAAAAAGAGGGGTACAGTCTCAATGGCTACTTATCTTAAATACAGTATCCTCATCGCGGTATGCCTAGGCGCCTTTTTCATCACCTACACTTCCATCAATAGCGGACAGGAAGAAACCTTGCTGATGCTCCGAGACCATCTTTCTCGCGCCCAGGAGTGGCCTTCCTATGAAACTGTTCAAACCATTTGGTCAGGCGGTCAACAGCAGCTCAAAATACACTCAGAAGCCAAACTCGACCCCTATGTCATATGGGTATCCTCTGCGGCACGGTTAACCGACACGCAGGAGTTTCGTTTTCAAATTTATTTTCAGCCAGATGTCCTCTATATTTATAGTGAGGATGCCAAGCAATGGAATAAAGCGGACTATAGCCATCCTGTGGCTGGAGAGCTGCAGGGGCTCAGGGAGCCGTTCCCGTTTTGGGAGAGGATTCTCATGAAAACCAAAACGATTCAACGCACCAATCATGAAGACCATACGAAGTACGAAATAACCCTTCATCCGTTTCGGGATGAGGTTCATGGAATCAGGTTTGACGACGTGCAGGAAGCAACCCTAACAGTCTGGATCAGCCAGGAGCCAAAACACCTAGAAAAAACAATCCTTGATGTAAAGATGAAGCCCTCTCTTGCCCGGCTTCATGATCATGTGGTATACACGTCTGAGTATAAGAACGTAGGGGAGACGACGGCAAGAGAATTACCTAAGGAAGCCGTAGAGGCGGAAAGGTTTAAATAAATGATTAAGGGAATAGGCATAGATATCGTAGATAAAGAGAGAATCGAGTGGATTATCAATAGGCTAGGCGAGCGGTTTCTAGCTAGAATCTTGACGGCAGGAGAACGCCAAGATATCCCTGCTGGAAACCGGCAAATTGAATTTGTGGCCGGAAGGTTTGCCGCTAAAGAAGCTTTTGCAAAAGCAACAGGGTTTGGATTTGGCAAGGAATTGAGCTGGCAAGACATTGAAATTACGAGGGATGAAAGAGGCAAGCCGATGCTTGTCACCTCTTCCTCTTGGAAGGCGATCCATGACCCAGAAGAGAAGCTTGTTTTTCATGTGTCTATCTCTCACGAAAAGAAATATGCGGTGGCTCAGGTGATCATCGAACAAGCATAGTGTCATAAGTGGACAGGTATGGACATACATATATAACGCGGGATCAGGAGGGAAGAAGGGTGTATTTGGTGAATGCGCAGCAAATGCGAGAGATCGACCGCTTCGCCATGAAGGAAATCGGCATTCCAGGCATAGTCTTGATGGAGGCAGCAGGGCAAGCAGTTGTAAAAGAGGTGGAAGCCCGTTGGGCAAAGGCTCGAGTGGTGGTACTGGCTGGGCATGGAAACAACGGCGGCGACGCGTTTGTCGTTTCTAGACATTTGGTCAACAAGGGGTTCAAAGTGGATACCTGGCTGATAGGATCGGAGGAGAAGCTCCGTGCGGATGCCCGTACTTGTTATGAGGCCTTGCTTCGAAGCAGACATGCTGTGAAGAAGTGGCAGGACCATCAGGCTAACGAGCTGAACCAGGACCTTGGGCAGGCGGAGCTCATCATAGACGGCCTCTTAGGAACAGGGATTCGAGGAGCCGTACGAGCACCGCTAGGCCAAGTAATCGAAGAGGTAAACAGACAGCCCAAGGCGGACATCCTCTCGATTGATCTTCCAAGCGGAGTTTGCGCGGATACTGGAGCCATCCACGAACAAGCCATCCAGGCAGACGTAACCGTGACGTTTGCGAGCCCGAAGTGGGGACACTACATGTTTCCAGGTTCGGCTCATTGTGGAGAGCTGGTCGTTAGGGATATTTCCATCCCTTCCTGGGTGCATGAGCAAGCAGGGGTAAAGGACCATGTTCTGGACAATAAAAGCATGGCACCGCTTCTGCCGATACGAAAGCGCCACTCGCACAAAGGGACGTATGGACACGTCCTCATTGTGGCAGGATGCGCCGACTATGTGGGAGCTCCCATCCTTGCTTCTATGGGAGCTGTCCGTTCCGGATCAGGCATGGTCACGCTAGCGATCCCCAAGTCCATACAGCCCATGGTGTCAGGAAAAATGACCGAGCCGATCTATTGGCTATGGCCGGAGGAGGAAGGTTATCTGTCAAAAGATAGCTGGAAGCTCCTGCCCGAACGCAAGGGACGCTATGATTTTACCATCGTAGGTCCTGGGATCGGTCAGGCTCCTTGCAGAAAATGGCTAGAACAGGTGATACGCCACACGCAGGGACCTCTTTTGCTCGACGCGGACGCCTTAACTTTACTTGCTAAGGATCTTACCATGATTCAGGGTAGGGAGTCAGTGGTGCTAACCCCGCATCCTGGGGAAATGGCCAGGCTTACAGGGCTGACGGCCCAGCAAGTGGAAGCTCAGCGCCCTCTTATTGCTAGGCAATTTGCTGTTCAACATCAAGTATATATTGTGCTTAAAGGAACTTATCCCATCATTGCTACTCCCCAGGGAGAACTTTTTGTCAGTCCTCGCGGCAGCTCTTCGCTTGCCAAGGGAGGATCTGGCGACGTCTTGTCCGGCATGATTGCCTCGTTTGCCAACCAAACGGGAAATATCCTGTCAGGCCTCTTACTTGGAGTGTATCTTCATGGAATGTCGGGAGAATTCATGGACGAATACAGCGGGGCAGCCTCTGATCTAGGCCACTGGATCGGTAGAGCTATCCGAGATCTATCGTTAGTTGAAGCGTAAAATACACGGCATCATAACCCAATGTGGGGCCCTCCTTTGTTCAAACTACGAGCGAAGGGGATGAAGAAAGTTATGAAACGTAAACTTGGATGGCTGATGATGCTTGTTGCCATCATTTCCATGCTTGCTACGGGCTGCGGCCCTAAGGGTGTAGATGATATTGTTGCAGATTTGAATACCCAGCTAGGGAAAATGACAGGGTATAAGATGAATGCCAAGCTTACTCTGCAGACAGGAAAGGATCCACAAACCTATGATGTGGAAGTATGGCATAATAAGCCGGACTTCTATCGTGTCGCTCTCACTTCAAAAGAAAGAGACATAACGCAAATTATTTTGCGTAACGAGGAAGGAGTATTTGTCCTTACGCCTCACCTAAACAAGAGCTTCCGTTTCCAAAGCGGATGGCCTGAGAACCATGCACAAGTTTATCTTTATGAATCTTTAGTCAAGAGCATCCTCAACGATGACCAGCGCGTATTTGCAGAAGAAGAAGGCAAGTATACCTTTGAGGTTAAGGCAGATTACCAGAATCGTTCTCTAACAACACAAAAGATTTGGCTAGCTACTGATTTGTCTCCGGTTAAAGTAGACGTGATGGACACCAACAAGAATGTGATGGTAACGGTTGAGTTTGCTAATTTCCAATCCGATGCGAAATTTGACAGTGATTCCTTTAATAAAGAAAGAAACATGGAGACGAGCATGATTGATGGCTCTATCCCTACCATGGCAAATGGAGAACAAGCTCCCGAGCCGAAGGGCAGCTTTGGCGTCATTCAGCCCACTTATGTGCCTGAGGGATTGACCTTCATGGGCGTACAAAAGGTGGATACACCTGAAGGCCCGCAGGTCGTATTACGTTATCAAGGCGAGTACAGCATGACCTTGATTGAGGAAAGACCGAAGGCCGCGACAGTGAGCTACCCTAGTGGAGACATTATCGATCTTGGTCAGACCATGGGTGTCATGACAGGAGAAAAGAAGAAAACACTTACCTGGACGTTTGATGGTGTTGAGTACCTGCTAACAGGCGATCTTCCGGAGGATGAGCTGATCGCTGTAGCGAAGTCGACCTTTAATCAAATTGGAAAGTAGACGAGTGAAGAGACTGATCCTAAAGGGTTAGTCTCTTCTTTCTGCCCTAATTGACTTCCCAAACTAAATTCGCTAAGGTAGATGGATGAAAGGAGTGAATAAAACGTGCAAGATTTGATTAGGAAAGAACAATCAACCTATATGGACATTTTTCAAAAAAGACCCACCCGTTACCGCATTTATGAAACGCTTGTCTATATGGCAGTGATGTTTGTTCTCGCAGGGTATATGCCAGCAGATACCGGGCTTTATAAAGTACTTGCTGTGTTGTCTGCTGTGGTCATTATTGGATGCGCTCCCATCCTGTATAGAAAAGTGCTTTCTCCAGAGTACATCTTGACGAAGAAGGAGCTCATTATCCGGATGAGCGGCAATGAGCGTGTTTTCCCACTCCAAGAGGTAGAGCGAGCATCGGATTGGAAAGCCTTGTTTCGATTACAAGGGAAGAAAGAGCCCCTCATGGTTTCCAAGGATTTCCTATGGGAATTAGATGATCTATTGGAGAAAATGAAAAAAAATAAGAAAAAAAGGTGATTGGTTATGGGGGAGAAGTTTTACCGGAACACTTGGGTAGAAGTAGATCTGGACGCGATAGCTAATAATGTACAGGCATTTCGACAGCATCTCCCTGAATCCACCCAAATCATGGCTGTCGTGAAAGCGGACGGATATGGCCATGGGGCTGTGCCTGTGGCAGAAACCGCGATGGCAGCAGGAGCAACCTATCTCGGTGTGGCGCTGCTCGACGAAGCCCTTGAATTGCGACAAGCCGGCATGGAAGCGCCGATTCTCGTTTTGGGCTATACCGCACCGGAATTTGTAGGGGAAGCCATTAAGCACGATATTACGTTGACTGTTTTTCACCCAGAGCTTATCGAAGTATTGCAGGAAGAAGCTAATCGTCTCCAGCAACAAGCCAAGGTGCACGTAAAAGTGGATACGGGCATGGGACGTGTGGGGCTGAGGACCCAGAAGGAACTAGAGCAACTCATGCAAGTGGCGAAGGCCTGTCCTAGGGTGGAAATCGAAGGGGTCTTTACGCATTTTGCCTGTGCAGATGAAGAAGATCCAGCATATACCAACCTTCAGCATCATAATTTTATTAAAGTGATTGAACCGTATTCATTTTCCATTATTCATTGCAGCAATAGCGCCGGAGGAATTTTATTCCCGGATTATGGTTATAACATGATGCGCTTAGGAATAAGCTTATATGGACAATATCCGTCTGCCTATACACGCAATAAGGGGATTCAACTCCAAGAAGCCTTCTCGCTGAAGTCTAAAATTGCCCATGTCAAAAAGGTACCTCCAGGTACATCCATCAGTTATGGAGCCACGTATACAACCCCATCTGAAGCGGTCATTGCATCCATTCCCATTGGTTATGCTGACGGATTCTCCCGTGCTTTATCCAATAAAGGTAAGGCCTTAGTGAAAGGCGTGTGCGTTCCGATTGTCGGCAGAGTCTGTATGGATCAGTTGATGTTAGATATATCAGCTGTTGCAGATGCGCGTATTGGTGATGAGGTCGTACTGATGGGTAAGCAAGAGGACCAACAGATCACCGTCGATGATGTGGCCGAACTGCTTCAAACCATTAATTATGAAGTGACATGCATGATCAGCAAGCGTGTGCCAAGGGTTTATAAGAAGCATGGGACCACGGTCATGACCAAAAATTTTCTACTTTGAAATTGTCGTATTTCCTTGTCGGGTATGAGAGTAAAATGGTACAATCATGGAGTATAATCCGCCAGTGGAGTCATAATTTCTACAAATTAGTAGAAGGATATCGGCTTTCGACAGAGAATAAATAGTTGTGTTGAAAGAAAAAGCGTGTTAGGATATATACTCATTGGTATATTTCTTCATGTGTTTCGACATAATGGTACTATTGGCATGCGTTTATGCAGATCACATGGTGTAAGTGTCGTTGGAGGTGCGTTTGTCTTGTCTAAGATGGATACCAAGCGTATTATGATCAGCTTGCCACATCATTTGCTAGAAGAGGTGGATGGTGTAGTGGAAAGAGAACAATCAAATCGAAGTGAATTTATCAGACAAGCGATGAAACTCTATCTTAGAGAGCGTAAGAAGCGCCATATCCGTGAAACTATGCAGCGAGGGTACATGGAGATGGCCAACATCAATCTCAACATGGCTTCGGAGGCTTTCCAAGCGGAAGAGGAAGCGAATTATACCTTGGGCCGCTTAGTTAGCGGGGTGTAATTTGTGATTGTTAAACGTGGCGATGTTTACTTTGCGGACCTATCTCCTGTTGTAGGATCAGAACAGGGCGGTGTTCGTCCGGTACTTGTTATCCAGAATGATATAGGGAATCGTTTCAGTCCGACGGTCATCGTCGCGGCTATAACAGCTCAGATTCAGAAGGCTAAGCTTCCTACACACGTCGAGATTGATGCTAAGAGCTATGGGTTTGACCGGGATTCGGTCATTCTATTGGAGCAGATCCGTACAATCGATAAACAGCGATTGACAGATAAGATCACACACCTTGACGAAGAAATGATGGATAAGGTGAACGAAGCGATACAGATTAGTTTAGGATTGATCGACTTTTAGTTTATATAGTTGTATGCAATAATTATTTACCTTTCCTATGGCAAGCTAGATATCCATCAGACAAGGGCTCACTTCGGTGAGCCCTTTCGTTGTTATGCTAGATAATGGTACAATGGAAGGCAGGGTGTTACTGGAAGGAGCGAACGGGAATGGACTTGAACCAAATGATTGATACCATAGCGAAGGAATCTGGAATTGGCATTAAATTCGTCAAAAGCACAGTAGAACTTCTTGATGAAGGAAATACCGTTCCGTTTATCGCCCGTTACCGTAAGGAAGTAACGGGGACACTAGATGAAAATCAAATTCGCACGATACAGGAACGCTTGGCCTACCTGCGAAACCTCGAAGAACGAAAAACGGAGGTCATTCGCTTAATTGCAGAACAGGACAAGCTGACGGAAGAGCTTGAGAAAAGCATCTTAGCCGCAACGAAGCTGCAGGAAGTAGAAGACCTGTATCGTCCATACAAACAAAAACGCAGAACAAGAGCTACGATGGCGAAAGAAAAGGGCTTAGAGCCGTTAGCGGCCTATTTGATGAGTCTTCCGGTGAAAGGCAGCCCGGAAGAGGAAGCTGCGCAATTTCTGGACGCTGAAAAAGGAGTTCATACGGTTGAAGAAGCGCTTCAGGGAGCCATGGATATTATTGCTGAAATGGTTTCGGATGACCCGGATGTCCGCAAGTGGATCCGCAAACAAACGCTGCAGCAGGGACTGATTCAAGTCGAAAAGAAGGAAGACGAAGAATCGGAGAAGAACGTCTATGAGATGTACTATCAGTATTCTGAGCCTGTTAAGCGAATTGTTCCGCATAGAATTCTGGCGATTAACCGGGGGGAAAAAGAGGGAATCTTGAAGGTGAAGCTGGAAGTAGATACAGCGCCGATCACACAATTCCTTACCAAAAAATTTATTCCTCGCCAAACTGTTGCAGCGACCTATCTGGAGTCCGCGCTCGAAGACGGGTATAAGCGCTTAATTGCCCCGGCTGTAGAGCGTGAAGTACGAAATGAATTAACGGAGACAGCAGAAGAACAAGCCATTCATATTTTTGCCGAGAATCTTCGCCAGCTGCTTCTGCAAGCACCAGTAAAAGGGAAGACGGTCTTGGGCTTAGACCCGGCTTATCGGACGGGTTGCAAGTTTGCCGTCGTGGATGAAACAGGGAAGCTCCTCAAAGTAGGGGTGGTGTACCCGACCCCTCCTGCCAATAAGGTAGAGGAAGCCAAGCGCATTCTTAAAGATGTCATCCAAACTTATCAAGTAGATATTGTGGTCATTGGGAACGGAACGGCTTCAAGGGAAACCGAGGAGTTCACCGCTAATATGCTCAAAGAAATCGAGAAAGAGATTTTCTATATCATCGTCAGTGAAGCGGGAGCGAGCGTGTATTCGGCCTCGAAGCTGGCTGGAGAAGAATTCCCGGATCTGGATGTGGCGGAGCGAAGCGCGGTCTCCATTGCCCGTCGTTTGCAGGATCCTTTAGCGGAGCTCGTTAAAATTGACCCGAAATCGATTGGCGTGGGCCAGTATCAGCATGATGTAAGCCAGACCCGATTGGCGGACAGCCTACAGTTTGTCGTAGAGTCCGCGGTAAACTATGTCGGAGTCGATGTGAATACCGCCTCTCCTTCTTTACTGCAATACGTTTCAGGGGTCAGCAAGCAGGTGGCCAAGAATATCGTGAAGCTTAGGGAGGAGGCGGGCAAGTTTTCCAGTCGCACCCAGCTGAAAAAAGTTCCTCGACTCGGGGACAAGACCTACGAGCAGTGCATTGGCTTCTTGCGGGTGATGGATGGGGACAACCCCCTGGACAAAACGCCGATCCATCCCGAATCCTATGATAAAGTAGCCAAGTTGCTCGAGTTACTCCACATTCAGCCGGTGGAAATTGGCACTCCTGAGGCGAAAGAGAAGCTGCAAGCTGTTCATCTTGCCGACATGGCGGCCAAGCTGGAAATTGGTGAACCTACGCTGAAGGATATCCTGGACAGCTTGCTGCGGCCTGGCCGGGATCCTCGTGATGAGCTGCCCAAGCCTTTGTTGATGAAGGATGTTCTTACGATCGAGGACTTACAAGTAGGGATGGAGCTTCAAGGAACGGTCCGTAATGTAGTGGATTTCGGAGCATTTATCGATATTGGCTTAAAGAATGATGGTTTAGTCCATATTTCCAAGCTGAGCGGAAAGTTTGTTAAGCATCCGCTAGACGTGGTGTCCGTCGGTCAAATCGTGACGGTATGGGTTACCGAAATCGATGTGAAAAAAATGCGAGTAGGGTTATCCATGGTTCCTCCCGCATCCCAGACATCATAAAAGGAAGCAGTCATGTGACTGCTTCCTTTTTTTCACAATATCGCCAGGCTAATATAAGCCCTTGCTGTTGCTTTTTTCTTTATAGACAAACCAGCAATCGTTCAGTAGACGAATCTGCCTTCGATCTTTTCCGAGAAAGGCACGCATAAGCTGTTTGCGCAGCCATTCGGGCATGATATGTCCCTCCTCTGCCCCTGTTCTGTTGTTCTTAAGGTTCTGTTACCTATAAGATATTCAGAGAAGGGGAGAGGGTGAACAACTAAATTTCTTCTTCTTCTGCTAAGTACTCTAATTGTGCTTGAAAGGCTCTAATTTCTGTTAATAGAGATATTAAAGGGTAGTTTTCTTCTTGAATCTGAGAAAACATGCCTTCTAGCCGATTAATATAGTCCAAGCCATCCACCACGCTGTGGTCGTAGGAGACTAGCTCAAGATCACTGAATTCGGCAATAACAACAGGCAAAATAGGCTTTTGGCCGGCTGTCAATTTATCCATCTCTTTATGAAGTCTGCGGAATAAAGCGACGAATTGGTACATATGATCCCCGGGTATCGAGACAAACTCAAGCCCCTGTGGTCCTTGGAGCAAGCAAAAGCGCATGTTCATATCCTCCATCTCTCTCTTACAAATCGTTTGACCTTAGTCTACTAAAATCCCTTCCTGCTTTTCAAGTTTACCTGTTGGTTTTATTGCGGTCAAAGTTGGTGAAAGATATAATAGGCAGGGAAGAATTTCTAATTTATTAGGAGTGTCTAAAATTGAATCATTCAAGTGATCCCTATATTTTTCCCTCTCACTCAGCGGGAGAAACCCAAAGCTGGGCGGAGCGATTGGCTGAGCTGCTTCTTCCTGGAGATGTTCTTGCCCTGGAAGGCGACCTAGGTGCAGGAAAAACCACCTTTACCCAAGGATTGGCCCGAGCTCTAGGCGTAAAAGGCGTGGTAAACAGCCCCACTTTTACCCTGATTAAAGAATATCAAGGACGTATGCCTCTTTATCATATGGATGTCTATCGGGTAGATGATGAATTTGAAGAGCTGGGTTTTGATGAATATTTTTACGGAGAGGGCGTAACCGTCGTCGAATGGGCTAGTCGGATTCCTTCTTTACTCCCTTCCGAGTTGCTTAGCATTTATATTAAGCGGTTAGAAGGCGATTCTCGGGAAATCCAACTGTATCCTCAAGGGGAGCGTTTCCGCAGGATTTGTGAGGAGCTGAAAACATGAAAGTACTTTCCATCGATACGTCCAATCTCGTGTTAAGCGTAGCAGTGGCGGAAGAACATAAGCTGCTGGGGGAATATACAACAAACTTAAAGAAAAACCATGCGATACGGCTCATGCCGGCCATAGCGGCCCTCATGGCTGAACTGGATGTGCCTCCTAGTGAGCTATCAGGCATTGCCGTTGCCCATGGTCCTGGTTCCTATACGGGGGTCCGGATGGGGGTAACGACCGCCAAGAGTATGGCTTGGTCTCTGGGCATCCCTTTAGTCGGGGTGTCGAGTTTAGAAGCGTTAGCTGCGAACATTCCGTACTTTGCAGGAAGAGTTTGTCCTTTATTCGATGCACGCAGAGGGCAGGCTTATACGAGTTTATTTCAAAATGGAACACGGGTGCAGGCGGATCAGCTATGCCTCATGGAGGAGTGGACAGTACGCCTGGCTGAAGAAGCGGTTCCGGTCCTTTTTCTAGGGGATGATGTGGTGATCCACCGCCAAACGATTGAAAAAAACATGGGCTCCCTTGCCGTTATCGGCCAACCGGAGTGGAATGTTCCTCGAGCCGGCTATATTGCCAGAATAGGCCTGAAAAGGCTGCAGGAAGGCTTGACGATGGATGTGGATGCCTTTGCTCCTCAATATCTGCAGTTAGCTGAAGCAGAGTCCAAATGGCTCGCTTCCCAACAAAAGTAGGTGAACCACGATGGACAACTATCGAATCCGTCGAATGACCTTGAGTGACCTGAACGCCGTTCAAGAAATTGAATGTGCAACCTTTTCGATTCCTTGGTCTCGGCAATCCTTCGAAAATGAGCTCTCCAATAATCAGTTTGCTTACTATTTAGTCCTGGAGGTTCAAGGAAAGGTCGCAGGCTACGGAGGGATGTGGATCATTGGCGATGAAGCTCACATTACCAATATTGCGATTGCGTCCGCCTATCGAGGACAGAAGTGGGGAGAAAAACTGATGGTCGCGATGAAGCTTCATGCGATCCGACAGGGAGCTATGGCGATGACACTGGAAGTTCGGGTGTCTAACGTGATCGCGCAAAGCCTCTACCAGAAGCTAGGGTTTTACAATAAAGGGGTTCGTCCCAGATACTATTCTGATAATGGCGAGGATGCCCTGATTATGTGGGTGAATTTTGAAAATGAAGCAGACAAATCTATGGAGTCAAAAAGTTCATGAACCAGATAAGCCTTGCTATATTCTAGGGATTGAAACCAGCTGTGATGAAACCTCGGTCGCCATCGTCCGCGACGGGGTGGAGATTCTTTCAAATGTGGTTTCTTCTCAAGTGGATATCCACAAGCGCTTCGGAGGGGTGGTCCCGGAAATTGCCTCACGCAGACATGTAGAGGGCATAACGGTTATCCTGCAAGAAGCGTTGGATACAGCCAAGCTAACGCTAGAGGATATTTCTGCGATTGCCGTTACTTATGGTCCAGGCTTAGTGGGGGCGTTGCTCGTCGGGGTATCGGCGGCGAAGTCGATTGCCTTTGCGAAGGGAATTCCTTTAATCGGCGTCCATCACATTGCCGGACATATTTATGCCAATCGATTGGTGAAAGAAATGCAGTTTCCGCTCCTTTCTCTCGTGGTATCAGGGGGGCATACAGAGCTGGTTTATATGAAGGAGCATGGCTCCTTTGAAATCTTAGGGCAGACTCGGGATGACGCGGCAGGTGAAGCCTATGACAAAGTCGCTCGCTCGTTATCCTTGCCTTATCCTGGTGGTCCGCATATTGACCGACTGGCCCATGTTGGCCAGCCAAACATCCCGTTCCCGAGATCGTGGCTCGAAGCGGGGTCCTATGACTTTAGCTTTAGCGGTTTAAAATCAGCCGTGCTGAATGCTCTTCATAATGCCCAGCAACGCGGAGAAACTCTCGAGCCTGCCGATGTCGCAGCGAGTTTTCAAGCTTCCGTTGTGGAGGTTTTGGTAGAAAAGACGTTTCGTGCGGTGAAAGAATATGATGTCAAGCAGCTGCTCTTAGCCGGTGGGGTAGCAGCCAACCAAGGGCTTCGAAACGAGCTATTAAAAAGAAGCGAAACGGAGAGCATGGATTTGGTTATTCCCCCGCTTTCTCTTTGTACGGACAACGCTGCGATGATTGCTGCTGCAGGATACATTAAATATCAAAAGGGCCAGTTTGCAGGATTGGATTTGAACGCCGTTCCTGGTTTACCGCTCAGTTAAAAAGGCAACTATGTTAATAGTTGCCTTTTTATTTGCTCGTTCCATACATATGTTCCCGTGGACAAGTTATCCCTAGTAAACTGTGGATAATGTGAGTAAGTCTGTGAATAATTGAAATAACAAGGTTCAGAGGGTAGATACGAGGTTAATAAAAACAGGGGAGAATTTTGTCGAAAATGTGGATAATAACGGTGAAACTTGCCATGACCGCATTTTTGCCTGTGTATAACTCTGTGAGTAGTGTGGAAAAGAGGGTAATTTTCGATGATTTTGAATATTATATCCACAATCTTAGCTTTTTTCTGTGTATTCCTGACTAGT
>JBEQAI010000055.1:0-12980 GCA_041640415.1 Ammoniphilus sp.
GTAGATCGTATGAACCGGATGAATAATCAGTTAGTTTCACGAGCTGCTTAACTCAAAAAAACTTAAAAACTAGAAATTCAGCAGCTTTATCCTTTTCAAACAGGGCATTATGAAATTAACTCAATTACGCATTTTTTATCAACCTTGTCTGTCCCGGGACCTCGTGCTGACGTCCGGAGGTCGGATGCTCACGTACCTGGTACAATTCCAGATAACTAAGGTGGTTTGGTCACGAAACCCATCAACTTGGTTCCAAGCCGGGAATGTTTACAATGTTTACTCCCTCGTGAAGCATAAACTACATCTACTCAACTGCAGCTTAACGGGGAAAGGCCGGCGCATGCCCCATCTCCCCCCTCGACCCATCCCCCAAGTGAAAATCCATCCCATATCGTCTATAATGAAAACATGCGCTTACATATTCATTCATTTTATATAGAAGGAAAGGAACCAATCATTCATGGAGAATCATTTTACGATAGGGATTGCCGGTCATATTGACCATGGGAAGACGACACTCACCAAAAAACTCACCAATGTGGATACTGACCGCCTCAAGGAAGAAAAAGAAAGAGGCGTATCCATTGAGCTGGGCTTCGCTCCTCTACAACTGCCCTCTGGGATGCAAGTAGGGGTGGTGGATGTACCGGGACATGAGCGTTTTATCCGCCAGATGATTGCAGGGGCTGCTGGGATTGATCTTGTGATCCTGGTGATCGCCGCAGATGAAGGGGTCATGCCCCAGACGAGAGAGCACTTTGATATCATCCGATTCTTAGGGATTGAACGAGGGATCGTTGCGCTAACCAAAAAGGATCTCGTGGAGGCCGAGTGGTTGGAGATGGTCACAGAGGAAGTGCGCGAGTGGGTGGAGGGAAGCTTCCTGGAAGGCGCTCCAATCCTATCAGTCAGCTCCCATACGGGAGATGGCATACCAGAACTCCTCCAGACGATCGAAGCCAACCTCGCAACGATCCCAGAACGAGATACGGCTGAACCGTTCCGCATGCCGATTGACCGGGTGTTCACGATTAAAGGAGCAGGAGCGGTGGTGACCGGAACGATCTATGAAGGGCAAGTGTCGGAGGGGGATATCGTTGAGGTTTATCCGCTGGGTGAACGGGTCAAGATACGCCAGCTCAACGTACACCATAATACAGTAACCACAGCCTATGCTGGCCAGCGTGCTGCCCTCAACCTAGGTGGGATTGATTTTAAGGTGATGGAGCGGGGGTTTGCGCTGACGGCGCCGGACTACTTCCGTAAGACGGACCGCCTGGATATCCGTTTTCAGATGCTCGCCCATCATGACTTTAAACTCAAGCAGCGAACCAGGGTAAGACTACATATAGGAACAAGTGAGCTGATGGCGAAGATCATTTTCTTTGACCGCAACGAATTAGACCCGGGGGATGAGGTGCTTTGTCAGCTACAGTTAGAAGAAGAAATCATCGCAAAGCCTGGGGACCCGTTCATCGTCAGACGTCTGTCTCCCACAACCACCATCGGTGGCGGACAAGTTCTTTCCCCTTACGGAGTAAAGCGCAAATTCGGCGAGAAGACCGTCGAACTCCTGAACCTTCTCAAGGGCGGCGATGAATGGGAGATGCTGCAATATGTACTCTCAGAAACCGGCTTTGCGACCGTAGAAGAGATCGACTTCCAGCTGGCCTTTGGGATGGATCGACTGAAGCCGCTTCTCCAACGATACCAGGAAGCGAACCAGCTCGAACAATTCAACGATTACATCATCCTAGCCGATACCTTAAAAGAGTGGACGGATAAACTCAAAGTGACCTTAATGAAATATCACAAGGATCAACCAATGCGGGTAGGCATGAAGAAATCCGAGCTGAGAAGCAAGCTGTTCCCACATCTGACGGATAAGCTATGGCGAGAATACATCGGTTGGCTGAAAAGTAAGAATATAATAGAAGAAACAGATGAAACGGTGAGGATGAGAAGCCATAAACCAGAGCTTCCATCCGCCCTCCGAGCGCCAGTGGATAAGATGATCGCCGCCCTGCGAAAAGAAGGACTAGCCGCCACTACTTATGCAGACCTCGCGCAAAAGGCGGGGATCAAACCGAATCAAGTCAATGAGGTGAAAGCCTACTTAATGGAGCAAGAGAATTTCATACCCATGGGCCCGGACTTTATCGTCGATGCTCCGACCTACTGGGAGACGGTAAACAGCCTGCAGCAGCAGCTGCCGCAAGGGACGCCATTCAGTACACCGCAGGTCAAGGATATCCTGAACGTATCCCGTAAATATCTTATTCCGTTCCTAGAGTCACTAGATGACCATGGACTAACCAAACGACTGGAAAACGAACGAATTTGGATCAAATCCATTCCGACCAAATAAAGCCTCTAAACGTGAAAGCCTTCCAAGTGAAGGTTTTTTCTCGTTTAGGGGTTGCAAAATTGCTCAGAATTAGTTACTATGTTAAAGGTTTTGTAAGAAGTTATTTCTCAACAAAACAACTGAATACTCACCGGCAAAAATACATTAGAAAAAAAGCTTGCAATGAGCTGAGCTTTTTAATATAATGTTGAATGTTGGTCAATGGACGCGATGATGTGGGAGGTTGCTGACACACCCGGAGGCATTGTCATGGTAACAAGCCACCAAGCCACTCGCCATAGGGTTTGACGGGTGAGATCAGGTTAAATTTCCACGGAGAATTGTTCATTTATTAAAATGGGCGAAAAGGAGGGACTTCAATGGCAAAGCAAAAGATTCGTATTCGTTTAAAGGCTTATGATCACAGAGTGCTTGATCAGTCCGCAGAAAAGATTGTTGATACTGCTAAACGTTCCGGTGCAGAGGTGTCCGGACCGATTCCTCTTCCTACAGAGAAGCAAATTTACACAATCCTTCGTGCTGTACACAAGTACAAAGATTCTCGTGAGCAATTCGAGATGCGTACTCACAAGCGTTTGATCGATATCGTTAACCCAACACCACAAACTGTGGATGCGTTAATGCGTTTGGATCTTCCATCTGGCGTAGATATCGAAATCAAGCTTTAAGTTAAACTGAAGCAACCGTTTATATAACAAATAAGAAATGTATTCTTAGAATCAGGAGGTGGCAAACATGTCTAAAGGGATCTTAGGTAAGAAAGTTGGTATGACTCAAATTTTCGCTCCTACTGGAGAAGTAATTCCAGTAACAGTAGTAGAGGCTGGTCCTAACGTAGTTCTTCAGAAGAAGACAAACGAAGTGGACGGATACGAGTCCATCCAGTTAGGTTTTGATGATAAGAAAGAAACACGTGCGAACAAACCTGAACAAGGTCATGCGAAGAAGGCTAACACAACTCCTAAGCGTATCGTTCGTGAATTCCGCGGCATGGAAGGTTTTGAAGTCGGTCAAGAAGTTAAAGCTGACGTCTTTGCCGAAGGAGAAAAGGTTGACGTAACAGGAACTTCCAAAGGTAAAGGGTTTGCCGGTGCGATCAAGCGCCACGGACATTCTCGCGGACCTATGGCTCACGGTTCCAGATATCACCGCGGACCAGGTTCTCTAGGTTCTATCGCAGCGAACCGCGTGTTCAAGGGAATGAAATTGCCTGGACGTATGGGTACGGATAAAGTAACAGTTCAAAACCTTGAAGTTGTTAAGGTTGACACAGAGCGCAACTTGCTTTTGATCAAGGGTGCGATTCCTGGACCGAACAACGGATACGTTGTAGTAAAGTCTACAGTAAAAAGCGGTAAGTAATTAGGAAAGGAGGATTCGCTATGCCTAAAGTAGCTCTATATAACCAAACAGGAGCGCAAGTTGGGGAAATTGAATTGGCAGATTCCGTATTCGGAATTGAACCAAACCGATCTGTGCTTCATGATGCAGTAGTTATGCAACAAGCTTCTCAACGCCAAGGTACTCACGACACAAAAGGTCGCTCTGAAGTACGCGGTGGTGGACGTAAGCCTTGGAAACAAAAAGGAACTGGACGTGCTCGTCAAGGTAGCATCCGTTCTCCGCAATGGGTAGGTGGAGGAATCGTTTTCGGACCAACTCCTCGCAGCTATGCTTACAAGCTTCCTAAGAAAGTTCGTCGTCTTGCGATCAAGTCTGCTCTTTCTTCTAAAGTTCAAGCTAACGAAATCCTAGTTCTTGAAGGATTGGCGTTTGATGCACCTAAGACAAAGGATATGGTTCAAGTTCTTAAGGGCTTGAATGTAGACCGTAAGGCTCTAGTCGTAACAGGAGAATTTACCGATGCAGTAGCGAAATCTGCTCGTAACATCCCTGGAGTAAAATTCGTAACAGCTGAAGGCATCAATGTTCTTGATGTATTAGGTTATGACAAACTAGTTATCACTAAAGATGCGGTAGCTAAAGTAGAGGAGGTGCTCGGATAATGAAAGACGTACGCGATGTTATCCTGCGCCCAATCATCACTGAACGCACAACTGATATGATGGCATTCAACACTTACGTGTTTGAAGTTGCTCCTAAAACAAACAAAACAGAAATCAAACTAGCGATCGAAAAGATCTTCGATGTGAAGGTTGAATCTGTGAATACGATCAATGTTAAAGGTAAGCCGAAGCGCATGGGACGTTATGTTGGTAAGCGCAAGGACTGGAAGAAAGCGATCGTGAAGCTTTCTGAAGACAGTAAGGCTTTAGAATTCTTCGAAGGCGTATAGAACGTACATTTTTAAAAGAAGGAGGGAAACGAAATGGGTATTAAAAAGTACAAACCGACCTCACCTGGTCGCCGTCAAATGACAGTTTCTACTTTTGAAGAGATCACAACCAACCAACCGGAAAAATCTCTTCTTGCTCCTCTTCATAAGAAAGCAGGACGCAATAACCAAGGTAAGTTGACTGTACGTCATCAAGGTGGCGGACACAAGCGTCAATACCGTATCATCGATTTCAAGCGTACGAAGGATGGAATTCCTGGTAAAGTGGCTACAATCGAGTATGATCCGAACCGCACATCCAACATCGCGTTGATCAATTATGCGGACGGAGAAAAGCGTTACATCATCGCTCCTCATGGGTTGAAAGTTGGAGATGTTATCGAATCTGGGTCTGAAGCAGACATCAAAGTAGGTAACGCACTTCCACTTGCAAACATCCCTGTAGGTACAACGATCCACAACATCGAGTTAAAGCCAGGAAAAGGCGGACAAATGGTTCGTTCTGCTGGAGCTTCTGCTCAGTTGCTTGGTCGTGACGGAGATTACGCGATCATCCGTTTAACTTCTGGAGAAATCCGCAAAGTTCGCCAAGAATGCCGCGCGACTGTAGGTCAAGTAGGTAACTTGGATCATGAATTGATTAATGTTGGTAAAGCAGGTCGTTCTCGTTGGTTAGGTAAGAGACCAACTGTTCGTGGATCTGTAATGAACCCAGTAGATCACCCACACGGTGGTGGTGAGGGTCGTGCACCGATCGGACGTAAGTCTCCTATGTCTCCTTGGGGCAAGCCGACACTTGGCGCGAAGACTCGTAACAACAAGAAAGAATCAAGCAAGTATATCGTTCGTAGACGTAAAAAATAATGTGATGTGGGTACGGTTCGTGAGGGCCGTACGTATGTCGCGAAGGGAGGTTCTCTCATGGGACGCAGCTTAAAAAAAGGGCCTTTTGTTGATGATCACTTGATGAAGAAGGTTGAAGAGCAGAACGCTAAGGGAGATAAGAAAGTTATTAAAACTTGGTCTCGCCGTTCTACTATCTTCCCTGACTTCGTAGGTCACACTTTTGCAGTATACGATGGACGTAAACATGTTCCTGTATATGTATCTGAAGATATGGTAGGTCACAAGTTAGGTGAATTCGCACCAACTCGCACTTACAAGGGTCACGATTACGACGAGAAGAAAACGAAAAGACGCTAATATATTTTTGATTAGTTAGAGAGGAGGTTCAGTCATGGAAGCGAAAGCTATTGCAAGACAAGTGCGCATCGCCCCTCGTAAAGTTCGCCTTGTGGTTGACTTGATCAGAGGAAAACAAGTTGGAGAAGCTTTGGCGATTTTAGCTCACACTCCTAAGGCAGCTTCACCTGTAGTTGAGAAGGTTTTGAAGTCTGCTATCGCAAACGCTGAACACAATTATGAAATGGAACCAAACAACCTAGTGATTTCTAAGGTATTCGTAGATGAAGGTGCTACCTTGAAGCGTTTCCGCCCTCGTGCAATGGGACGTGCAAGCCGCATCAACAAGCGTACCAGCCATATCACTGTGGTAGTATCTGAGAAATAAGGAGGGATAAAGGATGGGTCAAAAAGTCAGCCCAACGGGACTCCGTATTGGAGTAATTAAGGACTGGGAATCCAAGTGGTATGCGAATGATAAAGAATACGCAACCCTTTTACATGAAGACATTAAAGTTCGTGACTACTTGAAGACCCGCTTGAAGGATGCTTCTGTTGCAAGCATCGAAATCGAGCGTGCAGCAAACCGTTTGAACGTGAACATCCACACTGCCAAGCCTGGTATGGTAATTGGTAAAGGTGGTTCTGAAGTAGAATCTCTACGCAAGAAGTTAGCCGAAATGACCGGAAAACGAGTTCACATCAACATCACTGAAATCAAGAATGCAGATATGAACGCAACGCTTGTTGCTGAAAATATCGCTCGTCAATTAGAAAACCGTATCTCTTTCCGTCGTGCACAGAAGCAAGCTCTTCAAAGAACTATGCGTGCAGGAGCAAAGGGTATCAAGACTATGGTAAGCGGACGTCTTGGCGGAGCAGACATCGCACGTTCTGAAGGCTATAGCGAAGGAACTGTTCCTCTTCACACTCTTCGTGCGGATATCGATTACGGAACTGCAGAAGCACATACTACCTATGGTCGTATCGGTGTGAAGGTTTGGATCTACCGCGGTGAAGTTCTTCCTACAAAGGCGAAGAAAAACGCTGAGGAAGGAGCGCAATAATTATGTTAGTCCCTAAACGCGTAAAACATCGTAAACAACATAAAGGGAATTTCGCAGGTAAAGCTAAAGGTGGTACTACTGTAGTATTCGGTGAGTACGGTCTACAAGCTCTTGAAACTTCCCGTATCACAAACCGCCAAATCGAAGCTGCTCGTATTGCGATGACTCGTTACATCCGTCGTGGCGGTAAGGTTTGGATCAAGATCTTCCCTGATAAGCCTGTAACGAAGAAGCCTTTAGAGGTTCGTATGGGTAGCGGTAAAGGTTCTCCTGAGCAATGGGTATCCATCGTGAAGCCAGGAAAAGTTCTTTTCGAATTGGCTGGAGTACCAGAAGAAACAGCACGTGAAGCTATGCGTTTGGCTATGCACAAACTTCCAGTAAAATGTAAGTTTGTAAAACGCGAAGAAGTGGGTGGTGAAGCAAATGAAAGCTAAAGAATATCGTAATCTTACCACTGCTGAAATCGAACAAAAGGTCGCTTCTTTAAAAGAAGAGCTTTTCAACCTCCGCTTCCAATTGGCTACTGGCCAATTAGAAAACCCATCTAGCATCCAAAAAGTGCGTAAGGATATCGCGAAGGCGAAAACTATCCTACGTGAACGCGAATTGGGAATCGGATAATCGATTAAAGAGAGGAGGTTTGCACAGTGGAACGTAATAACAGAAAATCACTCGTAGGCAGAGTCGTTAGCGATAAGATGGATAAAACCATCGTAGTGTTGGTAGAAACCTACAAGAAGCATCCTCTATACGGGAAGCGTGTTAAGTACTCTAAGAAGTACAAGGCACATGATGAAACCAATTCTGCACAAATCGGCGATAAGGTCTTGATCATGGAAACTCGCCCGCTATCTAAGGATAAGCGATTCCGTTTGGTTGAGGTTGTTGAGAAAGCCGTTATCATTTAATCTTGTTCGGATGAACGAAAGATCCGAAAGGAGGGAATTCAAGGATGATTCAAACTCAAACTCGTTTGAAAGCTGCTGACAATTCTGGTGCTAAGGAATTAATGTGTATTAAAGTTCTTGGCGGTACAGGTCGCAAGACTGCAAACATTGGTGATATTATCGTATGTTCTGTAAAAACCGCAACACCCGGTGGCGTTGTCAAGAAGGGTGATGTTGTAAAGGCGGTTATCGTACGCTCTAAGACTGGTGCTCGTCGTGCGGATGGTTCTTACATCAAGTTTGATGAGAACGCAGTGGTTATCGTAAAAGACGATAAGTCGCCACGCGGAACTCGTATCTTCGGACCAGTTGCTCGTGAACTTCGTGATAAAGACTTCATGAAGATCGTTTCTTTGGCTCCAGAAGTTCTATAAAGAATAGAAATACCATCTCGTATGACAAGGAGGTGCCCTATGTCTCAAAAAAAGCTACACGTTAAAAAAGGTGATACTGTTGTTGTAATCACTGGTAAGGATAAAGGAAAAAAAGGTACGGTTTTAGCTGCTTTCCCAAAGGAAAACCGAGTATTGGTTGAAGGGATCAACATGGTGAAGAAGCACACGAAACCAAACCCTAACAATCCTCAAGGCGGAATCGTAACTCAAGAAGCTTCTATCCATGCTTCTAACGTCATGATCGCTGATCCTAAGACTGGAGAACCTACACGTATTGGTTCCAAAGTTTTAGAAAATGGTAATAAAGTACGTTACGCGAAAAAATCTGGCGAAGTTCTTGATAAGTAGTCAGGTGAGAAAGGAGGGCCAAGTATATGGCAGCTAGATTAAATGATTTGTACAAAGACAAGATCGTTCCTGCTTTGGTATCTAAGTTCGGTTACACGTCCATTATGCAGGTTCCTAAAGTAGAAAAGATCGTCATCAACATGGGTGTTGGTGAAGCTGTAGCAAACGCAAAAGCGTTGGACGGAGCTGTAGCTGACCTAACGGCGATCACTGGTCAAAAGCCAGTTATCACTCGTGCGAAGAAGTCTATCGCTGGTTTCCGTCTTCGTGAAGGAATGCCAATCGGTACAAAGGTAACTCTTCGTGGTGAGCGTATGTACCACTTCATGGATAAGCTTTTCAACGTATCCCTTCCACGTGTACGTGACTTCCGTGGGATCTCTGATAAAGCTTTCGATGGTCGTGGAAACTACACTCTTGGTCTTAAGGAGCAGTTGATCTTCCCTGAGATCGAGTACGATAAAGTAGACAAAATCCGTGGAATGGACATCGTGTTTGTAACAACTGCAAACTCCGATGAAGAAGCACGCGAACTATTGACTCAATTAGGCATGCCTTTCAGAAAATAACATCCCAAGAACTCAAATGAGGAGGGAAAACAGTGGCAAAAAAAGCTATGGTAATTAAGCAACAGCGGGAGCCGAAGTTCAAAGTGCGTGCATATACACGCTGCGAACGTTGCGGTCGTCCTCACTCTGTATTGCGTAAATTTCAACTTTGCCGTATCTGCTTCCGCGAATTGGCTTACAAGGGCCAACTTCCTGGAGTGAAAAAAGCTAGTTGGTAAACCCCGGGTATGGGAAGGAGGTTTTAAAACATGACGATGACAGATCCAATTGCAGATATGCTTACTCGCATTCGTAATGCGAATATGGCCCGTCACGAAAAAGTAGAGGTTCCTGCTTCAAACTTGAAGAAGGAAATCGCAAGAATCCTTAAAGAGGAAGGGTTCGTGCGCGACGTAGAATTTATCGATGATAACAAGCAAGGTATCATCCGAATTTTCCTAAAGTATGGTGCGGACAACGAGTTCGTAATCAGCGGATTAAAAAGAATCAGCAAGCCAGGACTACGCGTTTATGCGAAGAAGGATGAAGTTCCTCGCGTATTAGGCGGACTTGGTATCGCGATCCTATCTACTTCCAACGGAATCCTTACAGACAAGCAAGCTCGCGCTGCTCAAGCTGGTGGAGAAGTTCTAGCTTACGTTTGGTAGTACATCGAGAACAAGAATGGAGGTGTAACGATGTCTCGTATTGGTAAGAAACCAGTAACGATCCCTGAAGGGGTAACTGTTACTGTTGACAATAACTTTGTAACTGTAAAAGGTCCTAAAGGGCAGCTTGCTCGCCAGTTCAATCAAGACCTTGCGATCACGATCGAAGGAAACGAGTTGAACGTAACAAGACCGTCTGACAATAAAGTACACCGCGCATTACACGGTACGACTCGCAGTGTAATAGCTAACATGGTGGAAGGTGTAACCAACGGCTTTACGAAGAACCTTGAGATGGTTGGGGTTGGATACCGTGCTGCTAAAGCAGGCAACAAGCTTACACTAAGTGTAGGTAAGTCCCATCCAGTTGAAATCACTCCTGAAGAAGGAATCGAATTCGATCTAACGGCTCCAACGAAAATCGTTGTTAAAGGGATCGACAAGGAACGCGTAGGTCAAGTAGCTGCAGAAATCCGTTCTGTTCGTGAGCCTGAGCCTTATAAGGGTAAAGGAATTCGTTATGAAGGCGAACGTGTACGCCGTAAAGAAGGTAAAACTGGTAAGAAGAAATAAGGCTAGTTAGCCGAAGAAAGGAGCGACCAAGATGATTGCGAAACCTGACAAGAACAAGATCAGAAAGAAAAGACACTATCGTGTTCGCAATAAGCTTCAGGGTACAGCTGTCCGTCCTCGTTTGAACGTATTCCGTTCTGCGAAGCACATCTATGCGCAAGTAATCGATGATGCAAGCGGGGCAACCTTGGCTGCTGCGTCTACTATGGATCCTGAATTGAAGGATGCTGTTAACCACGGCGGAAACGTAGATGCTGCACAGAAAGTTGGAGAGCTAGTTGCTAAGAGAGCCGTTGAAAAAGGAGTTTCTGAAGTGGTATTTGACCGCGGAGGATACCTTTACCATGGACGTATCAAGGCTCTTGCTGACGCAGCTCGCGAAGCTGGTTTGAAGTTCTAATACACCTAGCCTGGATGTTGGCTAGATCTCTTATAAAGAGGAGGGAAATATATGCGTATTGACGCTAGCGGTCTTGAGCTAGAAGAGAAAGTTGTAGCCATTAACCGCGTTGCTAAAGTAGTTAAAGGTGGACGTCGTTTCAGCTTTAGCGCACTTGTGGTTGTTGGCGATAAGAACGGACATGTAGGCGCTGGTATGGGTAAAGCCGCTGAGGTTCCGGACGCGATTCGCAAAGCTATCGATGATGCTAAGAAAAACTTAATTAAGGTTCCTTTAAGAGGAACTACACTTCCACACCAAATTTCTGGACGTTTCGGAGCGGGTAACGTATTAATGAAGCCTGCTGCACCAGGTACAGGAATCATAGCTGGAGGACCGGTTCGTGCGGTTCTTGAGCTGGCTGGTGTAGGTGACGTATTAAGTAAGTCTTTGGGAACTAACAATCCAATCAACATGGTTAACGCTACATTAGAAGGACTTAGCCGTCTGAAGACTGCAGAGCAAGTGGCTAAGCTTCGTGGAAAAACTGTAGCTGAATTGTTGAAATAGGAGGGATATCAGACATGGCTACATTGAAGATCACCCTCAAGAGAAGCTTAATCGGCCGTCCGCAAGATCAAAAAGCGACCGTTGAAGCATTGGGTCTTCGCAAGATTCACCAAACCGTAGAAAAAGAAGATAATGCTTCGATTCGCGGAATGGTTGAAAAAGTGAAGCATTTGGTAGAAGTTCAAGAAGCGTAAATTATAGTTTAATGTAAGTAAGAGGAGGTGCGATCATGAAGCTACACGAATTGAAACCAGCTGAAGGATCTCGTAAAGAGCGTAAGCGCGTGGGACGTGGAACTAGCTCCGGTTGGGGTAAAACAGCAGGACGCGGTCACAAAGGTCAAAAGGCACGCTCCGGCGGTGGAGTTCGCCCTGGATTTGAAGGGGGACAAAACCCACTATATCGTCGTTTACCTAAGCGTGGATTTACGAATCCTAACCGCGTAGAATATGCAGAAGTGAACCTTGATAAACTAAATCGTTTCGAGGCTAACACAGAGGTTACTCCTGAGTTGCTACTAGAAACTGGTGTAGTAAGCAGCTTGAAGGATGGAGTAAAAATTCTTGGCAACGGAGAACTAACAGTCGCTTTAACAGTGAAGGCAAACAAATTCTCTCAATCTGCCGTTGAAAAGATCGAAGCTGCTGGCGGTAAAACTGAGGTGATCTAATGTTTGGCACCCTCTCCAACATATTCAAGATTGGCGACTTGCGTCGGAAGGTGATCTTCACCCTCTTGATGCTCGTCGTCTTTAGAATTGGAGCACATGTACCGGTACCGAACATTAATGTGTCTTTGTTGGAAGCCTTTGGAGAGCAGAATAACATCTTTGGCTTCCTCAACACATTCTCCGGCGGTGCGTTACAGAACTTCTCTATCTTTGCGATGGGGATTATGCCTTACATTACGGCCTCAATTATCATGCAGTTACTATCAATGGATGTTGTGCCCAAGTTTACAGAATGGGCAAAAGAAGGAGAAGCAGGGCGCCGAAAAATCGCGCAGCTGACTAGATATGGGACGATTATTCTAGGATTCATCCAAGCGATTGGTCTATCTTTCGGATTTAATAATCTCTATCCGGGGCTAGTCATTGATCCTAGTGTAACGACTTATCTACTCATCGCGATTACATTAACGGCAGGAACTGCTTTTCTCATGTGGGTAGGGGAACAAATTACGGAGTATGGAATCGGTAATGGGATCTCTATTATCATCACAGCCGGTATTATTGCCGGTATCCCAGATGGAGTTCGAGCGATTTATGCGGCTGAATTCTTTAATGCGGGAGATGCCATATTCCTTCACATTTTAAAACTGCTTGTTATTTTACTGGTTCTTATCGCGATCATTGTGGGAGTTATCTTCGTTCAGCAAGGGATCCGTAAGATTCCTGTTCAATACGCGAAGCGTGTTGTCGGACGCCAAATGTACGGTGGTCAATCCACCCACATTCCGTTAAAAGTAAATGCAGCAGGAGTAATGCCAGTCATCTTTGCGATTTCACTTATTGTGTTTCCACCTACCATTGCTAACTTCTGGGCTGGTAATGAGATTGCTCAATGGATCATCACGAATTTTGACTACCGAGCTCCCCTTGGAATGGTTCTCTATGTATTGTTGATCATCGGCTTTA
>JBEQAI010000056.1:0-12946 GCA_041640415.1 Ammoniphilus sp.
ATAGCCCCGGTTGCACCCGTTATTCCTACAATGATTCTCAAATGTTTCACCTCGATTCTAGGGGCTTTTTCTATTTTACATATTAATACATCTCGGAAAGAATTGAAAATCCAACCATTATAGATTAAAATTATCTAATCGAAAGGATACTGAATAGTATCCCTACAATATTTTCAATTATTAAATATATCATTTTTCATAGGAGAGAACCATGAAATATATAAGCACACGTGGTCAAGTAAAAGACATTGGTTTTATTGATGCAGTCCTTATGGGGCTAGCCGACGACGGGGGACTTTTAATCCCAAGTGATATTCCCCAAATTCCGGAAGAAAAGCTTCAGCAATGGGCAACTCTTTCTTATCAAGAGTTAGCTTTCGAGATTTTCTCTTATTATACGAATGATGAGATCCCTCAAGATGATTTAATGGCATTAATTACTGAGAGTTACGGAACCTTCCGACATCCGGAAGTGACTCCTGTTCGCAAGGTGAATGACAATATGTATGTCTTGGAGCTCTTTCACGGACCGACCTTTGCCTTTAAAGATGTCGCTCTACAGTTCCTAGGCAACTTGTATTCCTATATATCCAAGAAGCAAGATAAGATCATTCATATCATTGGAGCTACTTCCGGTGATACAGGAGCATCCGCAATCGAAGGCGTTCGATCCAAAGAAGGAATTCGCATCTGCATCCTTCATCCACACCAAAAGGTCAGTAAGGTGCAGGAACTTCAAATGACCACGGTTCATGACGATAATGTGTTGAATTTATCAGTAGAAGGAACCTTTGACGACTGCCAACGCATCATTAAGGAATTGTTTGCAGACGTAGATTTTAAGAACCAATATCATCTGCGTGCGATCAACTCCATTAATTTTGCCCGCATTTTAGCTCAAACGGTATATTATTTCTATGCTTACTTCCAAGTAACCAAACAAACCGATGCGAAGCTTGTTAACTTTAGCGTACCTACCGGAAATTTCGGTGATATCTTCGCTGGGTATCTCGCGAAACGCATGGGACTTCCAGTAGGAAAGCTCATCGTTGCAACAAATGAGAACAATATTTTAGAGCGTTTCGTAAAAGACGGGGTTTATCAACCGGGTCAATTCCACAGTACCTTCAGCCCGTCAATGGACATTCAAGTTGCCAGCAATTTTGAGCGTTACCTCTACTATCTATTGAATGAGGATGCAGAGCAGGTTGCCGTTCTCATGGAGCAATTTAAAGCTAATGGAAAAATTGTGATTGACGAAGAAAAGCTCCGTACCGTCCACGAGGACTTTGATGCTCATGGAGTAATGGGAGAAGAATGCCTAAGTATGATTAGCAAGTACTACAAGGAGTATGATTACTTGCTTGATCCGCATACGGCTTGCGGAGTTGCTGCCTACGAGCAGGTTACCGACTCTAATGAAGTATGTGTGACCCTTTCGACAGCACATCCTGCAAAGTTTAATGAATCCATTGAGCGTTGTAATATAGAGCAAACTTATCCAGAGCAGATCAGTCAGCTGTTTGATAAGCCACAGTATCAAGAAATCGTTAACGCGGATAATGCTGAGATCGCTCGTCGCTTAGAGCAATTTTTTAGCAAATAAAAAAAAGGGTGTTCCTTAGGAGCACCCTTTAACTATCAATAAATCATCCTGCCCGTCATAAAATCCTCTATCTCCTTTTCCCCCGGGAAGTCAAAAAATTGATCTTTCTCCTGTTTTTGATAAACCCTCCCTTGGTAAATAAAGATGATTTCATCTCCTACTCGGCGTGCTTGCTGCAAGTTATGGGTCACCATCACAATGGTGACGCCTGTCTGTTCATAAACCTGATGAATCGCTTCTTCGATAATTTCAACGTTCATAGGGTCCAGATTAGAGGTTGGCTCATCTAACAAAAGAAGCTTTGGCTCAATGACTAGGGCTCGTGCCAGAGCAATTCGCTGAGCTTCCCCACCGGAAAGAGAAATCGCCCGCCGATCAGCAAAACCCGTTAACCTTACGGCTTGCAAAACGGCCTCCACTCTGTCATTTATTTCTCCCTTGCTTAGGTACCGATATTTTAGCCCCATTGACACGTTATCAAAAACGGACATATCAAACATAACAGGTTTTTGTGATACATAGACCATTTGCCGTTGAAGCTCCAGCTGCTCGTTCCGTGAATACCCTTTGTCAGGAAGGTCTTTTTGAAATAATCGCAACTGGCCGCTAACGGGCTTCTCCAACAGATTAGTCAATCGCAAAAAAGTGCTTTTTCCTGACCCGCTTGGACCGACCACAGCATAACGCCTAGCCGCTTGAAGCTCGAGACGGGGAACCGACAACGCCTCACGTCCTTCGAATGCAACACGAACCTGATCATACTCCGCTACGTTGGCTACCATCCTCGCCCACCTCCTTGAATGCCCCGAAGCATACCAACCATTAAAAAACTGTTGATTATAAAGCTAAGGAATAGAAGAACGATTCCTAATGCCAATCCAACTTCGAAGTTACCCTTTCTTGTCTCTAGTATAATGGCTGTGGTCATCACTCGAGTGTGCCCTTCAATATTCCCGCCAACTAACATCACCGCTCCCACCTCTGAAAGGGCTCGTCCAAAAGCCGTTGCCACCGCTGCCCAAATTCCTTTTCTGGATTCCTTAATTAACGCCCACACAAGCTGAAGTCGGGTGGCTCCTAAGCTCTGTGCCGTTTCTGCGAATATTTTTTCTTTTGTATAGACGGCTGAAAGCGTTAAACCTGCAATAATGGGGGTTACTAATATGACTTGAGCAATAATCATGGCAGTTGGAGTAAATAGGAGCTCCCATTCCCCTAATATCCCTTGCCTTGATAGCATTAGATACACAACTACCCCAATGAGTACGGGTGGAAATCCCATCATGGTATAAATAAGGGAGATCACCAACTTTCGTCCAGGAAAGCTAAACAGCCCAATAACTGCTCCAATAGGGACGCCAAGAATCATCCCAACGAGAACGGCACTCGTAGAAACTTGCAGCGAAAGCAGAATGACCGCTCTCACTTCTGGATTCTGAAAAATTTCTATTAAGATATTCCACATAGTAGCCTCTATTTTTAGTTTTTTTCGTACACGATCTCTCCCAAATGACTGAAATCATAACCATCCAGCTCGCTCGAGTGAAGACTTGTGCGAAATTCTTCAGAAAGTAGAACATTATAGAATGCTTCCCAAGCTTCTGTATTCTCAGGTGTAAGCCGAACAATCAAATCAAAGCGCTCTTGCGCAAGAGGAATGAAGGATAGCCCCATCTTCACGGCTGCACTTTCAATACCAAGCGCTACATCAGCTGCCCCTCTATTAATCGCCGAAGCTGTAGCAAAGTGGTTCCACTCCTCTTTTTCGTAGCCTGTTAGATCATGGGGGGAGATTTGGTGTTTGCTCAGGTGATAATCTAACAAAAAGCGAGTTCCTGAGCCTTTTTGCCGGTTAATGAATTGTACATCTTTACGCGTTAAATCATTCCACCCCAGAATCTGCTTCGGATTGCCTCCTGCAACAATAAGGCCTTGATTGCGTGTTGCTAACCGAAGAACCCGAATCGGCTCATGAGTAAACAGACGTTCAATAAAAGGAATATTATACTCCCCAGATGCGGGATCTAATAAATGGACAGCAGCCATATCTGTAAACCCACGATGGAGCATCATCATTCCTTCTAAACTTCCTATGTAACTTACCTGTAGGGAAAACGCACGTGATGCTCGGCTTAGGTATTGAACTAGATGTTCGACCAAAAAATCATGACTGCCAGCCAGACGGAGCAGCATGGTTCCTGGATTACTTGAGGTTTGGACTGGCTGAGAGGAAGCTCCTTTCTTCGCTTGAATAAACGCTTCTAAGTCTTCTTTTTGCACCCTAACCTTATTGCCAATCCGATATGAATTCAATTCTCCTCGCTTCACTAGCTCGTAAACCGTATATTTAGAGATCTTAAGAAGCTTAGCCACTTCTTCGGGCGTATAGGTCTCATTATTCATAAGCTATCCTCCTAAAAACCAACTGATAGTCAAATCATATGATAGATTCTAGTAAAGGGTCAATCCATTTTGTTTGTTTTTGTTAGTTTATATTAGGTATTAGTAAAAAAAATAAGGCTGTTCCTAAGGGAAACAACCTTTTTATGTTTATTTATTCTCCACACGGAAGCTAAAGATAATATCCGGAATTTGTTTAGCCATTGCTTTATACTCTTCTAGCTCTTTTCCTTCCAAGATTTGATCCAAGGGAAGGATGTAGAAATACATGCTTCCATCAATTTGAGAGATTTCTTTTAGTTGACTCCTCTCTGGACCGCCCTCTGCCTTCACTTTCTCCCACTCCTCTACCGTCATCCCCACTATGCGCATCAGGGACTGATTCGCATCGGGATTAGTGGAGGGATAAAGAAAGTCAGTACTTCGGCTAGCTTCAATTACCTTTACATTAGCCCACTCTTTCGGTAAGTCTAGAAGGTATGCGTCGACAGAGTTTTGGTAGATTAGCTGTTCAGCAGAGGCTTCTTGCGGAGCCGGCTGAGTATCTTGGCCATTGGCAGGTGATATTCCTTCTGGTGAGCTAGAACCAGGCTTCTCCCCTTGCTGACAACCTATTAAAGAGACGGTTAACATACCGGCAGCTAAACATGATATCCACTTTTTCATCTTTCATCTCTCCTCTGTAATGTCTTTCCACTGACTTTGACGAAGCTAGAGGATTGAAAGTTTCATGGATAAGAAAAATCCCCCAATAAAATTGGGGGATCAATTTGCTTTATTTTACAATAAAAACAGGACATGTCGCCTTCTGTACAACATAATGACTAACGCTTCCTAAGAACAATTCTTTTACATTACTTAAGCCCCGACTTCCCATTACAATAAGGTCTGCTTCGTTTTCTTTTGCAAAGTGAAGAAGAACCTCAGCGGGGTTGCCCTCAAAAACCAGAGTACGAGACGGATTAGGAATAGCCTTTAGCTTCTTCTGGATTTCTATAAGTTCTTCCTCTGCTGCCGCTAGATAAGCTTTTCTCATCGGATCAAAATTATAGCTGTACGCAGAGTAATAAGCGGTCGTAGGAATCGTTACTACCGTGATGACGTCAAGAGCAATGCGCTCATCCTGCGAAGCCATCTTCATAGCCGTTTCTAATGCTCTTTTGCTTAGTTCAGATTGATCATACGCTACCACAATGCGAGAATAAAGAGAAAACATGGTAAACCCTCCCTTATTTCTTTATTTGCTTTTATTTTAGCAAACGAGTGCTGTAGTAGATGTATGAAAGATCACAGTCCTATGCACTAATAGCTTCGGTTGAGGGAGCAGGCTTTTTCTTCACACTCAACACAAATAGCGTGGCGATAATACAAAGGACTCCAGCAGAAATAAAGGTCATCGTGTAGCTATGGTAGACTTCATAAAAGTAGCCCCCAAGAAAAGCTGCCACTCCAGAACCAACTTGGTGAGCAGCAAACACCCATCCATAAATGATCGCTCCCTGCTCTTTCCCAAAGAAATCGGAAGCTAATCGAACAGTAGGCGGAACCGTTGCAATCCAATCCAAGCCATAAAACACGGCAAAGGCAATTAGCATGGCATAGGACTTCTGCTCAAATGCATAAGGGAGAACAAGCAAGGACAACCCACGCAAACCATAATACCAAAATAATAACCAGCGATTATCATAACGATCCGACAGCCAACCCGAGGCCATTGTTCCAATGATATTAAATACCCCCATAAAGGCAAATAAACTTGCCGCGTGAACCTCCGGTATGCCATGGTGCGTGGAAGCAGGAATAAAATGGGTGCCCATCAAACCGGCCGTAGATAATCCGCAGATGAAAAAGCTAAGGGCTAAAAGCCAAAAAGGACCTGATCTAATCCCAATCCAAAGCACCTCAAAGGCGGACGAGATCGGATTTTTCTGGTCTTTCTTAGCAGTTGGCTGCTTAGTATCTTTCTCTACCGCTCCATACGGCAGCACACCCTTTTCATTAGGACTGTCCTTCATCCAAATTATAATAACTGGTATCAAAATAATTCCCAAGATAATAAAGACGGACATTGCTACTCGCCATGTAAATGTCTCCGTGAGATAAGATAAAAAGGGAAGAAAAATCATCTGTCCCGCTGCCGTGCTCGCCATAAGCAATCCGAGTACAAAACCCTTCCTCTTCTCAAACCAATTATTCGCAATGGTAGCTGACAGAACAGTCAGAAAAACTCCGCAGCCCATCCCGATCACAATGCCCCATATTAAATGAAGCTGCCAGATTTTAGTCATAAACAAGCTGGCTATCATCCCTAACACCAAAAGCCCCATAGCATATACCATCATCTTACGGATTCCAATCCGCTCCATACCTGCTGCAATAAAAGGCCCCGAGAATCCATACAAGGTTAGATTAACCGCAAAAGCAAAGGAGATCGCTGAACGACTCCATTCAAACTCTTGCTCCATCGGAATCATAATAATACCTGTAATAGATCGGATCCCTGCTGCTATAAGAATAGCAAAAAATGTTAGCCAAACCACTATCCAACCGTAATGCAAAATCTCACCCCCAACTTGTTCAGCAATATACTGTATCCATCATACTATGTCAGAAGATAATTTAGAAGAGCCGAACTCTTCTGCTATTAGAGGGTAAGGGCAAAGATAGAGGGTGTCCCCTGCTTTGGGGACACCCTTTTTTCTTTGTGGAATGTTTACTCCACGTAAGACCATTTTAGATCAATGCTTCCTAAACCATCCATATAAACATCCTTAACATTGTCAGCTTTCATGTAATTGTATGTGTAGAAGTAAATCGGCATAAACGGCATTTCATCCATTAGGATTTTCTCCGCTTTCTTGAAGTTCTCCATACGTGCTGCATTATCCTTCATGGAATAGGTGTCGTTAATAAGCTTAGTATAATCCTCATTTGTCCAATAGGTACGGTTGTTTCCTTCGACAGAAACGAATAATTCTAAGAAGTTTACAGGATCATTGATGTCTCCTAACCATGCACCGCGAGACATGATATATTGTCCGCTCTTCTCCTCTTCTAATTGAACTTTTCTTTCCTTATTTACAAGAGTAACATCCACACTTAGGTTCTTCTTCCATTGGTCTTGAATGGCCTGAGCAAGCTTAGCATTCAGCTCTTGTGTGTTATACAGAAGCTCTACTGGCGGCAGCTTATCGACCCTAAGTTCTTTCATCCCTTCTTCTAGAAGCTTCTTGGCTTCTTCGACATTGTTGTCAGCAAATAGCCCTTTTTCATTCTCTGGAATCATGGTTGGTGGAACGAATGCCATGGCAGGCATTTGTCCGCCTTGTGCTACATTTTCCATTATATCCTGACGATCAATGGCATAAGAAAACGCCTTTCGAATTTTTGCATTGGTAAACGGCTCAACCGTCGTATTAAAACGATAGAGATAAGTCCCAGCAATTGGCTTGCTTGTGACTTTTCCCTGATCCAACAACGGTACAAGCGCATCCGGTGGAATCTCAGAAAGGGGAGAGCCTGCCCAATCCAATTCACCGCTCTCAAACATGCTAACCTCGGTATTCTGATCTTCAATAATCATCAGTTTAATCGTGTCCCCCTTGACTGAGGCCACATCCCAGTAATCGGCATTTTTCTTAAGGTTCAACTCGGTTCCATGCTGCCATTGCTCGAGTTTGTATGGTCCATTGCCTACAAATGTACTGGCTTCTGTATGCCAGTTAGGATTTGATTCTACTACTTTTTGGTTGATAGGGTAATAAACAGAGAACGCAGTAAGTTCCATGAAATAAGGAGTAGGATTGATCAGCTTTACTTCAAGCGTTTTCTCGTCTAATGCCCTCACCCCTACTTCATCGAGGGAAACCTCCCCCTTTTTTGCCTTTTCTGCATTCTCAATTAAATATAGCATATTGGCATATGGTGCTTCATTTTTAGGGTCAAGAACCCACTTCCAGGCAAATTCATAATCATGTGCTGTAACAGGATCCCCATTAGTCCACTTATGATCACGAATTGTAAAGGTAAAAGTCTTTAAGTCATCGGAAACTTCAACTTTTTCTGCACCTGCTTCATGTGGTTTTCCGTCCATTCCTATCCTTGTAAGCCCTTCCATTGTTGTACGCATAACGGAAATCGATTGAACATCCGTCGCGATTCCAGGATGCAAGGAAGGTGGCTCCGCTTGAAGATTCATTCGAAGAACACTCTCTTTTTTCTGATCCGAGTTACTCGGACTGGATTCAGTAGTACTTGTTGGCTGGGTATTGGAACTACAGCCCGTAATAGCCAAACTCGCAATCACTGCGGTACTAAGCACGCTGTTAAACATTTTCTTCATAAAGAAGGTTACCCCCAGTTATATTTTTTAAATTCTATTAATCTAGTATACCATCTCATGGTATGTTTTGTAAAAATATTAATATCAATGGTAGTATTACCTTAAAACGGATATTCAAATAGTCTATGTTACTCGAAGAACAACAATCCCAATCAATGGCAAAGCAGCTCCTGTCCACTTAAAGCGAGATAGACTTTCTTTAAGCACCATTCGGCTGTATAAAAGAATAATGAGTACGTTTAAGGCTACAATAGCGGAAACTAATCCGGTAACCCCCTCGCGAAAGGAAAGAACTAGCATGATTAAGTTCCTTCCCTTTTTTGTCCATATTAAAAACATATTTCGCTGAAGAAGGTGACTACTTTAGGGCTTTCTCTTCTTACTTAGGGCATCAATGGTTTCTCCTTTAGGAAAGTTAAGCATTCTGCTTTTAGGCTCGTAAATTCTTTGCGACGGCCACACTCCATTAGGCCCCGAGAAAATATAGCTAACAAAGCAGGCAATAAAGAAGTAGGTTAATGCCTTTCCTTCAAACATTTCAAGAGCTAGCAGAAAGCAGGAAATTGGTGTATTGGCTGCTCCACAAAATACAGAAATGAATCCAATAGCAGCAAGGAATGACGTAGGCATACCGATAATACCCGAGAGAGTATTACCTAGTGTTGCACCGACAAAAAACAGCGGAATGGCTTCCCCCCCTACAAAGCCGGATCCCATAGTGATGGCCGTGAAGATCAGTTTAGCCAGGAAAGCAAACGGTTCAACTTCTCCCGTGAAGGCTTGTTCCACTATTTTCAAGCCCCTACCAGTATAATCTCTTGTGTCTAATAGGTGGACTAGAGCTATTATGAGGAGACCTCCGACAAAACCTCTTAACATTGGAGTGACCAGATACTGCGTAGAGTATTTTTGCACCCCGTGTCTTAATTTACAATAAAGAACACTAACAAAGCTAAACACGATAGACACAAGGATTACCTTTAGCATGGACACCAGCGCTATCTCGGGAACCTCGGTTATTTTAAAGTGATCATGTGGAGCTCCCCACGCCTTCGTTACATAGTGACCGACAAAGCTGGCTGTTATACAGGGAAGTAAACCTTCATACCGCATTTTTCCTGCAGCTGCAACTTCCATTCCAAACACAGTTCCTGTTAATGGCGTTCCAAAAGCCGACCCAAACCCCCCAGCGACTCCAGCCATTAGCAAAATCCTCTGATCAATCTGGTCAATATTAAATAAACGGTTAAACGACTCTGCAATGCTCCCTCCCATTTGAATAGCTGCACCCTCACGGCCTGTAGATCCGCCAAACAAATGTGTGATAAAAGTCCCAAGATAAACAATAGGTCCCATTAGTAAAGGGACCTTTCCCTTTGCGTCAATGTTCTCAAAGATAATATTATTTCCCTTTTCAGCGTCATTGCCGTACGATTTATACAGGTACCCAATGAAAATACCCCCTAAGGGTAGCAAATAAAGAAGGAATGGGTGAGCTTCGCGTTGGTCAGTTAAATATTTGATTGTCTTTAGGAGTACAGCAGAAGTTGTACCTACAATCAACCCAATCAGGCAACCCAGAACCACCCACTTGGCCAGCTTCCCGATAAAAACTCTGTAGCTTAGCTCAATTTTTTGCGATGTTACATCTGATGTTTGCCGTTGCATCGCTATGCCTCCGAATACCATTTGGATTAAATTCCTTTTTATCCTTTTTTAGGTTAACCGAATCAAGACATTTTACTCTAAAATAAAGAGCGAACGCCTATGCGTAGGCGTTCGCTCTTTATCCCTTATTCTTCACGTGGCAAAATATGAAAAGGCAGACTTAAATCCTCCTGAAATTCCTCTGCACATTCTAATTCGCTATCATTATCAACTGTATAATACCAATTTAACGCAACTTTTTTTCCACTGATATAAGCTTCCTCTAGTTTCTCCAACAACATCATAATACATTTCGAGCTGCTCGTATTAATATAAGGAAGTGTAAAATCTATGAGGACAGTAGCCTCTTCATTTAGTTGTTCTAAATACAGATCAATCCATTTGAAGATCGGTTCATAGAAGCCGAATGCGTCTTCCGGATAAGACTGGCCCTTAATCGATAATGTGTTATTCCCACTATCAAAAAAGATTTCAGGTGTACTTCTCGTTGCATCCACTTTTAAAATCTCCATCAAACTTCACCTACCTCCTAAATATGTTATACCACCGCTTTAATGGTTAAGAAGGAATAATCCTGATCTATTTCAGTAATAAAATATTCAAGTGGGCGACTCGCCTTTCGGGCCATCTCAATCAAGCCAAGGCCTGCTCCCTTGCTTCCTGGAGGGGTTTCTGCTCTTAACCGTTCTTTATACAACTTCTTTAATTCTGTTTTATCAAGGGATGAAACAGTTTCTAATTTTTTTATCAGGTCAGTAGCATCCTCGGTAGCAATAAGGTTCCCTGAACAAATATAGTTTCCATCCTCTAGTTTTCCAATCGTTACTATGCAGGAGTTAGAAACTTTTCTATATCCTTCTGTATTTTCTTTACTCTCACAGTAATTTTTAATATTTTGAGTTTGCTCAATAAAAATAGAGAATATATGATGAATTTCATTCATTGGGCTTTGTTCCATTTCAAGATATTTCCGAACGGCTTCTCCCAGTTCTTCAATAATGGTTTGTGAGAATCGTCCAGAAAAGCTGATGAGTAAGCCATTTTCCCTGAGGCTGTTTTGTATGTCCAATAAAGTTGTACTAACCATAAGATTTAAACCTCCTTTTATCCTTTAGATCTTAAATGCCAACAAAGTGATGTCATCTCGTTGGGATTCATCTCCCATATAGATCTGCAGTTCTTTTAAAAATATTTCTTTTTGCTCAGCCAGCGGCAGTTCAGAGCAGAGCTGAATAACCTGCTCTAATCGTTTTCGACCAAATGAAAAGTCCTTTTCTCCCCCATTTTGGTCGGCATAGCCGTCTGTTAACAAGTAAAAGACTTCATTCGATCGAAGAGAGATCTCCACTTCGTCAAATTCATAATCCAGGCTTGTCCTTCGATAGCCAATACTTTTCTTGTTTCCTTTGTAAATTTGGAGCTGTCCACCTGCAGAGGAATATAAGGAGGTTTTTGCACCTGCGTAGCTGATCGTATCCTTGCCATTCACTAAACAGATACCAATGTCCAATCCATCATCCGTTACGCCATAGGTCGAATTTTGGCCTAAGGTACGCTTAAGAAGCTCGTTTAACCGTTTGATGATTCTCGCCGGTTTTCTGATTCCCTCCATTTCTACCACCTGGTTCAAAAAGGATATTGAGAGCATGGTCATTAATGCGCCTGGTACTCCATGTCCCGTGCAATCTCCGACAGCAACGAGGGTTTCCCCATCGAATTCTTTAAGCCAGTAGAAGTCCCCCCCAACAATATCCCGCGGCATCCACACCAAACAGGATTCAATGAACGTCTGAGATAATAAAGAGGAAGAAGGCAAGATTGCTTCCTGAATTCGCTTGGCATAGTTCATACTTGAGATCATCTTATGATTAGCCTGTGATAGTTGCGCTGTCCGTTCTTCTACTAGGCTCTCAAGCTGCAAGTTCCATTGTTCAATTTCTCTTTTCGCTTCTTTTTCTTTTTCTGCAAAGCGCAAGAAAGAAATAAATGAAAAGGCCAGATTGCCAATGGCCTTAAATAACCTGTAGGAATGCGATGAGAACTCCTTTAAGCTATCCCTGTCAATGTCGATGGAAATCGTTCCAAGAATTTCATTGTCCAAAATATATTCGATTAGCATAGACGACTTCATCGGCTTGCTTGCTCGAAAAAATGGCTCATAAATATCATGGGGCATTGTGCTCAAATGGAGGTCATCATAACTATGTATAATGCCAATATGCACAGGTCCATCGACTTCATGATCTTTGATTTGGTTTATATCAATGAGATACTCTTTCTTCAGGGGCAGCGATTGCAATATCCCGGCATCATGCCCAACCGCATCCACAAACCTCCATTCGTCCCCTTCGACAATCGAAATGCTTCCATAGTCCGCTTCTGTAATTTGTGATAGCGCGACCTTCAGCAATTCCTTTAAAAAGCCCATATCATTGCTAGTGGAAGCGGAAACCAATTTTGATGCGAGTCCGGTCAACTCCTCAAACTTGCCAATGGTTCTCTGTTCTTCCTCTTTTTGTTTTTCCTTTTTTTCTAATAACAGATTGCCTGCCATCAAGGACAACAGTCCTTGAAAACGATCTAAATCACTTGAATTCAAGCATATGTGCGTTTTCCATAAGCACAATCCAACAAAAGAGCCGTATGTGATCAAAGGGATAAGGACTAATCCATCTTCTACCGTTACTTGCTTTTGATTCACAGCATCCTTCATGATTACCGGATAATCATCGTAATGAATCGATTGAATATAGAGCTGGAGGTGGTTGTCTTGGGCAAGATAAACAGCCGCACAACCCAGTTTGTCTACTAGGCATTGGAATGGATTTCCTATCTCATTTTGTGTCACATTCAGCAGCATATCATCAATCAGCTGACTAACGACTGAGCTTTCAATTCGCAGCATATCGATTCCTTCCTTGTATGGGTAG
>JBEQAI010000057.1:0-12913 GCA_041640415.1 Ammoniphilus sp.
AAGTTTTCCTTACTTTTAGGGTCAAGGAGTGTTTTTTCCACCGTTGCCGAAATTTCAGCGGTCTGCATCATGACTTTTGGGTCTTTGGTCGCCTCTTGGATGGCTTTTTTCCCTTCCTCCGTTTGGAGAATATCGAGCACCATTGTCTTGGTTTCTTTATAATCAGGTGATGCTTTTTCTTGCCCGCCGCCGCCTTGGTTGCATGCGACGATCAAACTAAGAAGCGATAAAGGGATCAGCCATTTGAACAGGTTATACATTACATGCCAGCTCCTTTCTAAGGTTCATTTTCCTTAGTTTTCCGCAGATTTTTCGGTTTATCCAAAGGGATGCACCGTAAAAAGGAGTATGGTACAATCATAGAGTTATAGTTTGCAAAAGGAGGGCGCACAGGGGTGAACTTCAAGAAGTGGCTTTATCTTTTTTCTACCACGTTACTCATCGGGGGCGTAAGTTCCGTTGTTTTAGGTATGATTCTGGAGAGAGGAACCTTATTCGGCTCAGGCTTTAATAATATCCTTGTCGGTCTGGCATGGAATTTTGGTTTAGGGTTGCTTTTCAGCGCTGTTGCGCAGATGGGCTTTTTCGCTTATTTAACCGTTCATAATGTTGGGCTAGGGGTGTTTAAGAGCCTATGGCCTTATGTCCAGGTTGTTTTGATTGCGTTCGCCTTTTTTGATCTCATTTATTTCCGTTATACAACCTTCGCCGTTGAAGGGGAAAGCGTTATTAGTTATGTATGGATTCCGCTAGGCATTCTTGTTTATGCCTTGATCGTCGCTTACTTTAAGGTAAGGGAAACGAATCGCAGTGCGGCCATCCCAACTGTATTCGTCATTTTTGTCGTAACTGTCATCGAGTGGATACCTGCGCTCAAGCAGAACAACCTGACAGGCATGTTTTATATGCTAATTCCTCTCCTGATTTGTAATACATGGCAGATCATGCTGCTTCACCGCTTAACGAAGACAAGCCCGGTCGCTGAAGCGACTCTACCCAAGGCAAAGGCTGCAGCTAAACAGAGGAAGGCGAAATAAAAAGAAGAGGGACGTTCTGTTTAGAATCGTCCCTTAGTCAATTTCGTTCGCTTTTACTTTCGCATCGGTGATCAATTCCGATACGGTAGTGAACTCGTACCCTTTTTTCTTTAGCTGGTCAATAATGGCAGGTAGGGCTAGGTGAGTCTGCTTGGAAGAATCACTAGCATGCAGAAGAATAATATCTCCTGGGTGGGCATGACTGACCACGTTCTCGACAATTTGTTCGACTCCTGGGTTCAGCCAATCCTTAGAGTCTGTATCCCATTGGATAACCGTATATTTCAATTCATCTGCAATGCGCAAAACACGCTTGTCGATATCCCCATTGGGGGTCCGGATGAGGGTTGGCTTTTTGCCGGTGAGCTCTTGGAGAACCACTTCGGCTTTACGGATTTGCGTGCGGATTTCTTCATCGGTCAGACGACTGTAGTTGATATGTTTATAGCCGTGTGATCCGATCTCGTACCCTTGCTTCTGGATGCGTTTGACGATATCCGGGTGCTCCTTGCTCCATTCAGCAGAAAGGAAAAAGGTGGCTTTCTTTACTCCTTTTTTCTCCAGAACATCAAGGATGGGAATGGCACGTTGCTCTCCCCAGCTAATATCAAAGGTTAGAGCGAGTTTTTTCTGGTCTGTTTGCACTTTGTAGATCGCTGCGGGTGCTTTATGAACTTGTGAAAAAACCGCAATGTTGTTTTGCTCCACATAGGCAATCCCAACTGCAAAAATAGCGGCCATGAGAATGACAAAATACTGTTTTATCTTTGCTCCATTGAAGACCCAGATAAATTTCACCCTGTTTCACCTCCCCTAAGTTTGTCCAATACAAATGTATTGTGAAAAGGACGAGGTTATGCTTGGAAACAGCAAAAAAATTTGTGGAGGTAATCATGTACTTCATCGGAAAGTTTGTTCACATCGTGAAAGCCAACTCTCGCTTCCTGTGGCTCGGCACTCTAATTTTTATCGGGAGTGCTCTGCTGGGTTACTTGAATGCCGAAGGCATCCAAGCGATGGCGGAGCAATTCATGAAGGAATTAGAGCGAATCGCGGAAAAGATTCAAAAGAACGGCTCGGTGTTCTATACCTTCTGGGTGATTTTTCAAAATAACGTATTGGCTTCACTAACGATGCTCGGACTGGGCGTGTTCTTCGGAATCTATCCCTTTATGGCGCTAGTCGCGAATGGCGTGCTGCTGGGCTTTCTGCTCAAAATGTTTGCCATGAAGGGAATTAATCCAATAGGCATTCTTGTATTTGGGATCCTGCCCCATGGAATCATTGAAATTTTCGCGGTCATCTTGGCAGCGGCAATCGGGATTAAATACGGAAGCTTAGTTTTCCGCCTGCTGGGTAATTTGGGGAATCGGGATCGAAGATCGGGAATCGTAGAGGAGTTCAAGGAAAACCTTCGAGATCTTCCTGTTACGGTAGGAGCGGTCGTCGTGCTACTGTTCATCGCAGCGATTGTAGAGAGTGCCATTACACCGGTGTTGATTCAAATGTTTATCGGGAACATAGCCAATCTGAATGCATAATTACTTGAAAGGTAAGGCATGATAAGCTCACATTGACATTTTTCCAGGAGTTGGTATGTTGATGATGGGCTTTATGTTTAACCAGAAGGAATGCCAGGAATTGGAGTATATGCTTCGCCGCGAGCTGGAAGAGCTCCTGTTGGATCTCGGAGATAAGCGAATCGATGGCGTGGTTCGAGTTGCCATGGAGGAACGGTACAGTACCGTCTTTAAGATGTATGGAAGACTCGCATCTCCTAAGGAGTTATCCAAATATGTCCGAAATCGCACCAAGACCAGTCATTGAAAAAAGAAGAAGTTGTCTTTGCTACTCGTAGTAGCTGGAGACAACTTCTTTTCGTTTCTTTAAACAATTTTCTTTATCGATTTAATTCGAACATCGCGAACGGTTTCAATGTGCCCGTCTTCTGTCGTAATCTCGGCCATACATCGATCAGGGCTTAACCAGCTTAATGTTCCATTAATTTTCGTATCAGATCTTAGCAGGATTTCAACTGCCTCTCCACGACATTGCAGCAGCTGTCTACGTATTTCTTCACCCACGTTTGGGCCTCCCATTAGCCAGGATTGTTTCTCTATAGAATGATATTTTACTCCGCTGCCCTTTACAAGTAAATGTGCTTAGATATGCAATTACCGTTCATTTTTGGCTAAAAAGGTCTGTGAAAGGGGATACATATAATTCGCACTTATCCAGGATTCTATTTTCATTGGTTTTTCTCCAGTTTTTAAAATCAGCATATATATACACAAACCTGTCGAGTTGAGTCATTTTCGATTCCAGAGTTACAATATAAACAGAAAGCGATTGAAACTTAAGGGGGAAGATGAAGTTGAATAAGAATATATCAATCATTGGCGTACCGATGGATCTAGGAGCTGACCGTCGTGGCGTAGATATGGGATCGAGTGCGATTCGTTATGCGGGAGTGAAAAGAAGGTTGGAATCGATAGGGTATGACATTATAGATACTGGCGATCTTCGAGTTCCCACTCCGGAAGCGTATCCAATTATCCATAACAACCTCAAGTACCTAGCCGAGATCACGAAAGTCAATCAAGAGCTGGCTGTAGCGGTGGACCAGGAAATGCAAAAGGGTAGATTTCCACTTGTCATTGGAGGAGATCACTCCATCGCTATCGGGACGATTGCAGGGGTTGCCAAGCATAAGAAGAACATGGGTGTCATCTGGTTTGACGCTCATGGTGACCTCAATACGGGAGAAACCTCTCCATCTGGAAATATTCACGGCATGTCGCTGGCTATTTCTCTTGGGATTGGTCATCCCGATCTCACCAACATCGGCGGTTTTGCTCCGAAAATCAAACCAGAAAATACGGTCATTATTGGAGCGCGCGATCTGGATGAAGGGGAACGTGACTTAATCAAGCGCATTGGCTTAAAGGTGTTCACCATGCATGAGATCGACCGCTTAGGCATGCCGCGTGTGATGGAAGAAGCTCTTTCCATTGTTTCCAAAGGAACGGATGGCGTTCACTTGAGCTTAGACCTCGATGGCTTAGATCCGCACGATTGTCCAGGCGTTGGAACCCCGGTTATCGGAGGGATCTCCTACCGAGAAAGTCACCTTGCCATGGAGATGCTGGCAGAAGCCGATGTCCTGACCTCGGCAGAGTTTGTGGAAGTCAATCCGATTCTTGATGTGCAGAATAAAACGGCGAGAGTTGCTGTTGCGCTTATGAGTTCCGCATTTGGGGATAAACTGTTATAATGGAATAATGTCAAAGCATGCATGAAGAATAGATCTCCTTATACAAGTATAGGGGGAGATATTCTTCTTCTTTCATAAGATGATAAATTTACCAACTTTTTTACTGTCAATAATTGAAACTTTTGAAGCATGCCTCCGTATATTACATTGAACCTAAAGGGTAAGGGATAGCCATGGGCTCGATCGAAGAAAAATTAATAAAGAAAATGGCAAAGGGAGACCGGGATGCTTTTGCAGAGCTTGTAGAGCTTTATAAGGATAAAGTTTATCAGGTTTCCTACCGGATGCTAGGCAATGCCCAAGAAGCGGAAGACGTAGCTCAGGAAACCTTCCTGCGCGTTTACGCCAATATTGGGAACTATGATCCAAGCTATAAGTTTTCTACTTGGATTTACCGCATTGCAACGAATCTCTGTATTGATCATCTTCGCAAGAGGAAACAGGTGTATTCTCTGGATAAGCAGGTGGAAGGAACGGATGGGTTGGATTGGCATGACCGATTGGCAGACCAAAGCCCGAATCCTGAAGAAACCTTGTTAACTGGAGAGCTACAGGGACAGGTGCAACAAGCTATCGAAAGCTTGACTCCCAAGTATCGCTCGATCATTACCTTGCGGTACATTGAAGACCTTTCCCTAAACGAAATCAGTGAAGTACTTAAGCTTCCGGTATCGACGATCAAGACCAGAATTCATCGAGGCAGGGAAGCGCTCCGGAAAAAGTTAAATCTCTAGTCCCCGAAGGTTCCAGAAGGAGGGTGCAAAAAATGGATTGTGAACAGACAGCTCGGCTGATTCACGAATATCTGGATGATGATATCCATCGAGATGATGAACTAGAACTGAAAAAGCATCTCCTCCAGTGTGCGGACTGCAAGGAGAGATTTCATGCACTGCAGCAGACGATAGCCCTTGTCCAAAGCACATCCCATATCTATGCTCCGAGTGGATTTACTGATCGCGTCTTAGCTGCCCTTCCGAAGGAAACGTTAGCCCAGCTCGTGAAAAAAAGGCTGCAGCAACATCCCTTTCTCGTAGCAGCATCCCTATTTATTGTGATGATGGCTGGGAGTATGACGGCGTATTGGCATGAAGACAGGCAGGTTCAGCTATCAGCGGATCAGCTTCAGCAATTGCAGATCGACCATTTAAATAACAAAGTCATTGTACCGGCCAACAGCGTCGTTAATGGGGATATCGTGGTGCGGAATACCGATATCGCTGTAGAGGGAGAAGTTAAGGGCAATGTGGTGGCCATTGACGGAAGAATTTATCTGGCTTCCACGGGTTCCATCACAGGCAATAAAGAAGAAATCAATCAAGCTGTCGAGTGGGTTTGGTATAATCTCAAACGAGTAGCATATCAAATTATTCCTTAAGGCACGGGAAATTCCGTGTCTTTTGCTTGTATAGATGAGTACATGGTGTATACTAATTTTTAAAGACAAATCAAATGGGGGATTATCCACATGGGGCCACTACCTAACATGCTAGATTACCTAAGTGATGCCATCGATATTCTCCTTGTCACCTATTTAATATATAAATTGATTATTGTCCTAAGAGGCACTCGAGCCATTCAATTATTTAAGGGTATTATCGTTATCGTTTTAACCTGGCTTGTAAGTACCTACTTTGGACTACGAACCTTGCAATGGCTAATGTCCCAAGCGCTTAATATCGGACTCTTGGCCATCTTGATCATCTTCCAGCCGGAGCTGCGCCGAGCGCTCGAGCAGCTGGGGCGAGGGAGACTTTTTTCCCGCTCCCACCAGCCGGATGATCAAATTGCATTAAGGGTCGTCGGAGAAACCATCAAGGCTCTGCAGTATATGGCCAAAAGGAGAATTGGAGCCCTGATCGTCATCGAGAAAGAAACGGGATTAACGGATTATATTGAAACAGGAATCGAGATTGGCGGAAAAGTCAGCTCGGAACTTCTCATCAATATTTTCATTCCCAATACACCGCTTCATGACGGGGCTGTTATTTTTCGCAAGGATATGGTGATGGCAGCAGGCTGTTATCTCCCCTTATCAGAGAATCCGATGATCAATAAAGAATTAGGGACAAGGCATCGAGCGGCCATTGGAATGAGTGAAGTATCCGATGCGATCGCCTTGATTGTGTCTGAAGAAACCGGTCAAATCTCGATTGCTCGCAACAGTGAGCTGAGTCGAGACCTGACGGAAGATCAATTAAGGGAATACCTTATGCTGGAGCTTCAGCCACCAGTGAAGGCGAATGTCCCACTTTGGCAACGAAGGGGGAAAAAATCCGATGGATAGACTGTTGCGGAATAACAATGTAGTCAAGATTGTTGCGTTATTCTTAGCCATCTCCCTATGGTTTGTGGTTAATGGGGGAGAGACCAGTCCCTCTTCTCCTCAATATAAGCGCACGGTAGAGACCTACCGGATTAGCGAGGTCAGCTTAACGGCGCAGATGGATGAGAATCGCCTGGCCATCGTGAAAATGCCGAAGACCGTAACGGTGGAGCTGAAAGGAACGCCGGCTTCTTTGACTCAGAATATCAATCCGGCTGACTACGAGGTCTTCGTGGACCTTCGTAATTATAACAAAGGGACTTGGATGGTTCCCGTCATCTCTACGGGATTTCCCAGAGATCTAGCCGTACGGGTGATTCCGGAGAAGGTTGAGGTCGTCCTCGAAGAAAAACAGATGGTTGAAAAAGAGGTCACCACTCAGTTTATTGGAACGATTGCACCTGGTTATTCATTAGGAGAGGCGATTGTAAAGCCAAAGAAGGTCCATGTGACTCTGCCGGAAAGCAAGATTAAAGATATCGGTCAAGTCCAAGTAACGGTAAACGTGGAAGGGGCCAAGGATTTAATCGAACAAACCGTTCCCTTGCGGTTGCTGGATCGCTACGGTAACCCTATGGAAGCCGAGATTAATCCAGCCGTCGTAGAAATTCGTGTGCCTGTCACCAGTCCATATAAACAGCTCCCTATTAAGTTGAGCTTTATTAACTCGCCTCCACCTGGCGTAAGTATAGACAGTATCCGGTTGATATCGGATAAGATCACGGTTTATGGTCCTGTAGAGGTTATCGATAAAATGAACTTCTATCCTGGCCCACAGATTGATTTATCGGCCTTCACGGAAAATCGTTTCTTGCAGATGAAGGTACCGCTCTTGCCGAATGTCGTGAAAACCGAACCTGATTTTATTGAGTTAGAGATCAAGGTTTCTAAATCAGAAGAACAAACCTTTGAAAATGTACCAGTTAGTATTATGGGGGTGGGTGAGGGTCTGCGAGCTTCGATTACTCGCCCTGAAAATGGTAGGATGAATCTCACCTTACAGGGAACCGCGAAGAAACTCGAAGAACTCGGTCCAGAAGATGTTCAGCTTTATGTGGATGTGAGCAACCTTCCGCCAGGGGATCATGAAGTTCCTGTGCATCTGAATCTGCCGACCTTCGTGACGATTAAGGAAGGAACGGAATCCTTGCGCGCGATTGTACGCATTGAGAGAGCCGAATAGGAAAGAAGATCATAACTTATAGAACACTCAAAGAAAGGGAGAGTGCAATGGGTAAATATTTTGGAACTGATGGAGTGAGAGGAGTCGCTAATCAGGAGCTCACTCCTGAGCTTGCATTTAAGCTAGGTCGTTGTGGGGGCTACGTCCTCACAAAGGATAAAAAAGAGAAAAGGCCAAAGGTCATTATTGGCCGCGATACCCGAATTTCCGGTCATATGCTGGAAGGGGCGCTCGTTGCGGGCTTGCTTTCCATTGGTGTAGAGGTCATGCGTTTAGGGGTGATTTCTACCCCTGGCGTAGCTTTTTTAACTCGTGCGTTAGGCGCTGATGCAGGGGTAATGATTTCAGCTTCGCACAACCCGGTGGCGGATAACGGTATTAAGTTCTTTGGCGGGGATGGCTTTAAGCTTTCGGATGAGATGGAACTTGAAATTGAAGCCCTGTTGGATGCTGAGCAGGACGAACTGCCGCGTCCTGTAGGGTCCGATATCGGGGCTGTGATGGACTACCGCGAAGGCGGACAGAAGTATATTTCCTATTTGAAGACAACGGTACGAAATAATTTTGAAGGATTAAAGGTGGTTATTGATTGTGCCAATGGAGCGGTTTCCTCCATTGCGCCGCAATTGTTCTGTGATCTAGAAGCAGACACGATTCTTATCGCCAACAATCCTGACGGCCTCAACATCAACGAAGGCTGTGGTTCTACCCATCCGGAGAAGCTGCAACAAGCCGTTTTGGAGCATAAGGCTGACATCGGTTTATCCTTTGACGGAGATGCCGACCGCTTAATTGCGGTCGACGAAAAAGGACAGCTCGTGGATGGAGACCATATCATGTATATCCTAGCTGAAGGATTATCCAAGGCTCTTCGTCTCAAGCACAATACCGTGGTCTCCACCGTCATGAGCAATATTGGATTCTATAAGGCGATTGAAGCCGCAGGACTCGAAACGAAGCAAACCAAAGTAGGCGATCGCTATGTGATGGAGGAAATGCTGAAGGGCGGCTACAACCTCGGTGGCGAGCAATCCGGACATATCATTATGCTGGACTACAACACGACTGGGGATGGCATGTTAACCGCTATCCAGTTGCTTGATGTGATGGTCACGGAGAGAAAGCCCCTTTCCGAGCTTGCATCCCGCATGAGGAAATACCCTCAAATCCTCATCAACGTTCGTGTAGAGGATAAGTCCAAACTTGCCGGAAACGAGCGCATTGAACAGTCTATTCATGACGTGGAAGCAAAACTAGGGGACAGCGGTCGCGTACTCGTTCGTCCTTCAGGAACGGAATCCCTAGTCCGCGTAATGGCAGAAGGTCCGGATGAAGAGCTGCTTCAGCAGTATGTAGATAGCATTGTAGAAGTGGTGAAAACGGAATTATCTTAGGGAATGTACCGGAAGTTTCCTGCTGTTTGGCAGCGGGAGGCTTCCGGTTTTTTGTTTATAAGGTGGGGAGGGGGCTTGGTCGAATAAGTGGAGAAACGTCATCTATTTGGTTATATTGATCAAAATCAGATGAGTTTAAATGGACTTTCTCCATCTAAATTGAATTATGAGCCTGCTTTAATGGAGTTTAGGTCCTTTAAGTGTCTTTTTTCCATCTACTAGTCCCCGTTTAGACTAGAATCGGTCTAGGATCGTGGACCGGTTATTATCACCACTCACCTTTCCCCAGACCCAAACATAGTATAAACTACCATCACAGAAACAACCAAAAAGTGTATATGTTTTTGGAAAATGGTAATTGTATAAGGTTGTTATGATGTGATATGATAATCTCTATTGAAAGGAGGGTAGAAGGGAAGAACTACTTTTTTCTTTTGTAAATTTCAAAGCGCCAGGACTATTCTCCTATGAATCGGATCACTTAGGAGATAGTTGACGAGGAGGAGGTTTATCGATGTTTTCGGCGGATGCCTCCCGGTTGCGGTCAATACCGAAAGTGGACCAACAAAACAAAGGGGTGACTCTTTGAACAAAAGGTTCACATGACCAATCAAAATATAAGCTCGACGGGGATATCTCCCGTCGTTTCAGTAACGGCAGAGTATCCCCGTCTCAATGGAAAAGGGGATTATTAAACTATGTGCGGAATCGTTGGATATATCGGAAATCAAGATACAAAGGAAATTCTTCTTCGAGGACTAGAAAAATTAGAATATAGAGGGTATGACTCTGCGGGGATTGCCGTCATGAACGATGCTGGGGTCCATGTTTTTAAAGAAAAGGGACGCATAGCAGCACTTCGTGAGATTGTTGACCCTAATACGAATGCAACAATAGGAATAGGACATACACGTTGGGCAACTCATGGGGTACCTAGTCAGTATAATGCACACCCTCACCAAAGTGGCTCTGGTCGCTTCACTCTTGTTCACAATGGCGTTATTGAGAACTATGAGTTGCTGAAGCGTGATTATCTTTCTGATTATGCTTTTAAGAGTGATACGGATACCGAGGTCATTGTTCAGTTAGTAGAGCATTTCGTTCAGAATATGGGCTTAAATGTTGAGGCAGCATTCACTAAAACACTAAGCTTGTTAATTGGATCCTATGCGATCGCCATGCTCGATCTAGAGAACAGCGGGACCATCTTTGTTGCAAAAAATAAAAGTCCACTCTTGGTAGGTCTTGGAGAAGAATTTAATGTAGTAGCAAGTGATGCTATGGCCATGCTGCAAGTGACAAGTGAATTTGTTGAATTGATGGATAAAGAAGTCGTAATAGTGACTGAAGATACCATCTCTATCAAGGACCTTAACGGGAACCTAATCCAACGTAATTCCTTCATGGCGGAACTAGATGCTAGTGATATTGAGAAAGGCACCTATCCGCACTTTATGCTAAAGGAAATTGACGAACAACCATTCGTAATGCGTAAGATTATCCAAAAGTATCAGGATGAGAACGGCAACTTAGCATTAGACAAGAACATTCGTCAAGCCATGTTGGATGCAGATCGTTTGTATATCATCGCAGCCGGAACCAGCTACCATGCAGGACTTATTGGCAAGCAATACATTGAAAAAATTGCTAAAGTCCCAGTTGAAGTCCATATTGCAAGTGAATTTGGGTATAATATGCCAATGCTAAGTGAGAATCCATTGTTCATTTTCATTTCACAAAGTGGAGAGACCGCTGATAGCCGTCACGTGCTTGTCGAAGTGAAAAAGCTTGGCTACAAAGCACTAACCATTACCAATGTACCGGGATCCACTCTTTCCCGCGAAGCGGATTATACCTTGCATTTATACGCTGGACCCGAGATTGCTGTAGCATCAACGAAAGCTTATACCGCACAATTAGCAGTGCTTTTACTTTTAGCCTTTGCAACAGCAGAAGCTAAAAATATCGAGCTTGATTTTGATCCATTTAAAGAAATGGCGATTGCTGCAAATGCCATGGAAGTGGTCGGAAATAACAAAGAAGAAATGGAAAAGATTGCTCATGAATTCCTGAGCACGACACGCAACGCTTTCTTCATCGGAAGAACATTAGACTATTACGTTTGTCTTGAGGGAGCACTTAAGCTTAAGGAGATTTCCTATATTCAAGCGGAAGGCTTTGCTGGCGGAGAATTGAAGCATGGACCGATCGCTTTGATTGAAGAAGGGACACCGGTAGTCTGCGTTTCGACTTCAGAGTTTGTAAACCTAAGCATTCGAGGTAATGTAAAAGAGGTTGTTGCGCGTGGAGCAAATCCTTGTATCATTACGATGGAGGGCTTACAGCATGACGGGGATCGTCTCGTGATTCCTTCTGTTCACGAGTACATGACTCCATTAGTCTCTGTGCTACCATTACAATTAATTTCATACTATGCGGCCTTACACCGTGGTTGCGATGTTGATAAACCGAGGAATCTAGCGAAGTCTGTTACGGTGGAATAGATTTACGATCGGAGGCGATGGCAATTATGCTATCGCCTTTTATATTAGATCCTCTAAAAATGAATGGTAAAAATAATCAACCAATCTGTCATATCTTCTTGAAAATTTATGTTTCGTATTTATTGGGATATTAAACTTTTTAATAAAGTAAATCACGGAAAAAGATGTGAGCACGGAAGTTAGTACTGGTCTTTTAATAACTAAATAACTATATAAATACATTTTCATATAGATAAGGCTTGACCAAAAAATGTTCCAGCCATGCTTGTATTGAATGAATTTCTTTTGGTTCAAAAAGTATTCAACGATACTCGACACCAAAACATAGGTAGTAAGATGTTTTATTTGTTTGATTAATCCTTTTGGAAATTCTGATAAAAATAAAAGGACTAATAATGGGGTTACTATAACTACATGAAACACTCTTAGGATATTCCAGTTTATACCTATTGGCATAAATTCCCAAAGAAGATGCCTTCTGCAAAGATAATAATAAATTATATTAACTAAACTAACATAAGTAAGACTTTTTGAATATTTAGGTAATTTGCGCCACGTTCCTCTAAGGATAGTTAAAAATACAATGCTGAGGATCAACAATATTTGTTTTTGCTTCATACTGTACACGTACCTTTCATGCCTTAGCTAGCCATTAGGATTTTTCAAGACAACAATAGTTTTTGTTGTGATCCTAAATTTACACATATTGATTTTCAGCAACATTCGACATGGAGCTTTAGTTTATAAAAGTCTGCATGGGTGATACATGGTATAACTATATCAAGAAAGGAAATAAGGTGAGTTTGAAGTTGGCTTTATACAGTATCATTCATCTGACTTATATGATTTTTTTATTTATAGCTTCGGTATTCAAACGTTTTAGATACCTACCTGAGGCTTCGTGGTATCACCACTATTCCTTTATTAAGATGTATTTAGTGGTTGAGACTGCCATAGCCACTTATTTATTAGAACAGAAGCAAAAATGGTTGGGGATAACTCCACTATTTGTAACTGTAACCATCGACTCTTTGCTTATAAAAACAAATTTGTTAAAAGTAAAAGGGAACTATTGGGCCAGTGTATTTTCCATAAGATTGGCCACATATTTATTGTCAATCTTTTATAAAAAATGGATAAAGCAATAGGAGATTGAGGAGCACTGTATCCAGCTGCTGCTCTTTTTGTGTTGTTT
>JBEQAI010000058.1:0-12768 GCA_041640415.1 Ammoniphilus sp.
GACAGGGTGGCGTAATTACAGGGTGGATTACGGTTAAAAGCAGGAAAACGCATCACGATGCCACGCGCAAAAACATGATTCATGCAGGAGGCAATCTATTTGGTGCAAGTGCCATCGAAAAAATGACGAAAATTATTCAAGGCCTGCAGGATCTGGAGCGGCATTGGTCCGTAATGAAAAGCTATCCTGGCTATGAACCTGGAACAAATACGATTAACCCGGCTGTGATTGAGGGAGGCAGACATGCGGCCTTTATCGCTGATGAGTGCCGATTGTGGATTACTGTTCACTTCTATCCGAATGAGACCTATGAACAGGTGTCTAAGGAAATTGAGGAGCATATCCTTCAAGTGGCAAATGGGGATATCTGGCTGAGAGAAAACCCTCCGACCTTTGAGTGGGGCGGTACCTCGATGATTGAAGATCGGGGTGAGATTTTCCCTTCCCTTGAGGTCGATCCTGAGCATCCAGCGGTTCGCGCACTAATGAATTGGCATGAATCCGTGCTTCAAGAACAGGCCATTGTGGATGTGTCACCAACCGTAACGGATGGGGGCTGGTTCGGAGATGCTGGAATTCCAGCTGCCATCTATGGACCAGGGGATCTAAGAAACGCACATGCGATTAATGAACAGCTATCCATTCAGCAGCTAGTTGATTATACCAAGGTCATACTCGCCTTCATACACAACTGGGGTCATACGAAAAAATAGTAGGGGGAATCAACCACCATGAAATTCTCACAGCGTTTATACGATAAGCTTCAGCCCATCTGGCGGCAAAATCACAATCACCCGTTTGTTGTAGAAATGGGAAATGGAACTCTAGATACAGAGAAGTTTCGTTTCTACATGGTGCAAGACTATCTTTATCTGATTGATTACGCCAAATTGTTTGCGCTTGGCGCCGTCAAATCAACCGACTTGGAAACCATGGGGAAATTTGCTGCCTTGTTTCACTCCACGCTTAATGAGGAAATGGCCCTGCATCGAAGCTATGCCGCAAAGTTTGGTATCTCGCATGAAGAGTTGGAAAACGCGGAGCCTTCGCCGATCACCCTTGCGTATACCCACTACATGCTTCACGCAGCCCAAAACGGAGGTTTAGCGGAACTCGTTGCTGCCCTACTGCCGTGCATGTGGAGTTACTGGGAGATAGGAAAAGAGTTAAGCCTAATCCCAGGTTCAGCCACCCATGAGCTCTACGGAGAATGGATTAGCATGTACAGCTCTGAAGGCTTTGGAACCCTTGCTCAATGGTGCATCGAGCTAATGGATCAGCTAGCCGAAGGAAAACCAGAAAGAGAACTGGCAAAGCTAGAGGAAATCTTCCTCAATACCACACGATTTGAATATATGTTCTGGGATATGGCCTACCGCAAGGAAATGTGGCCGAATGCTTAACCCGGTGTTAAGGTTTGACCAAGTTCATTTCGAATACCGGGAAAAGGGAAAACTCGCTGTACCGGTTTTACAAGGCCTGAATCTTGCCATAAATGACGGAGAATTTGTTAGTGTGATCGGACCAAGCGGTTCAGGGAAAACCACCTTGTTCCGTCTGATTACCGGTTTGGAGCAGCCGAATGAAGGCAGTATTCATTTGAACGGGAAAAAGCAAGATCAACGGCTGGGGCAAGTGGGCTATATGCCTCAGCAAGACTTGCTTATGCCTTGGCGGACGGTTCTTGATAATGCGGCCCTGCCGCTAGAGCTGAAGGGTATAAGCAAGGAGAAGGCACACCGGCAAGTGTCTGAATTGCTTGTCGAATTTGGATTGGCAGGAGCCGGGGACCGCTATCCCCGTGATTTGTCCGGTGGAATGAGACAACGTGTATCTTTTCTTCGTTGCATTTTGAGCGGTTCGAATATGTTGCTCCTAGATGAGCCCTTTAGCGCACTGGATGCGATCACTAGGTTAACGATGCAGGAGTGGCTCCTCGAGCAATGGAAGAAGTGGAAAAAAACCATTCTTTTCATTACACATGATGTAGATGAAGCGATGTTCCTGTCTGACCGAATCTTAGTTTTTTCTGGTCGGCCGGTACAATCGATGCAGGATTGGACGGTACCCCTGGGACGGCCCCGAACCATACGCGATCTGAGCCAAGAAAAGGTGGTTTTATTGAAAGAGCAATTGATTGACCAATTGAGAGTGAATAGGATATGAGACATCACTTCAGAAACTATACAGCCTCAAGTGCTCTAGTTCTTATTCTCTTGATCCTCTGGGAAGTAGGGGCCCAGTGGTATAATAAAAGTTTTGTTTGGCCTGCACCAACAGAAATTCTTTTTAAGCTATGGGAATTACGAGATGTCCTCGTTTTCGTTCATTTGCCTGCGACTTTTCTTATTATTGCGATTGGTTTAGGGATATCGATCCTATTAGGCGTAAGTCTAGCGATCTGGATGGATGTAAGCAAAACGGTTGAAAAAGCAATATACCCGCTGCTTATCGCATCTCAGACCATTCCCATCATTGCGCTTGCCCCTATTTTTATTCTTTGGTTCGGCTACTCGATTTGGAGCAAGGTTGTAGTTACCGTGCTGATTACCTTTTTTCCTATCACAGTCAGCACATTCGATGGGCTGCGATCAGCCAATAACGATATAAAAGAGCTGCTTTTAACCATGGGAGCGAGTAAAAAGGATGTTTTCTTAAAGCTGAATGTTCCTTCTGCACTGCCGTATTTTTTCTCAGGGCTCAAAGTTGCGGTAACTCTAAGCGTAATTGGAGCTGCGATTGGAGAATGGCTGGGGGCGCAAGCCGGTTTGGGCTATTTTAGCAGAAGGATGATGACCCAGTTTGACGGACCGGCGGTGTTTGCCCCGATCGTGCTTTTGTCCATCGTGGGGATTATTTTATTTGTGTTGGTGACAAAGATAGAAAAAAATAGATTAAAGTGGAGGAAATCCTAATGAAAAAGTGGTTAAAAATGAGTGCAACCTTTCTGTTAGGTGCTGCCCTGACAGCTTGCGGAGCCGCATCTGACAAAAGCACCCAAGCGGGTGAAAGTCAGGATGCAAAAGAATTAAAAGAAGTAAGCATCATGCTGGATTGGTATCCCAATGCGGTACACAGTTATTTATATGCTGCAAAGGAGAAAGGATTTTTTGAGGAGGAAGGGGTAAAGGTTAACATTCAATTTCCGGCTAATCCGACAGATCCTTTAACCCTTGCTGCTGCTGGAAAGGTCACACTGGGCTTGTACTATCAGCCTGACGTCATTATCGCTCGAGCCAATGAAAACGTACCGGTTAAATCGATTGCGTCGATTGTACGTTCTCCTTTGAATCACATCGTGATGCTGGAGGATAGCACGATTCAATCTCCTAAAGATCTAGAAGGCAAGAAAGTAGGTTATCCAGGAATTCCTTTGAATGAATCTTTACTTCACACGATGGTGAAGCATGCAGGAGGAGATCCTACTAAAGTGGAAATGATTGATGTGGGATTTGAGCTAGGTTCTTCCATCGTAACGAAGAATGTAGATGCGGTGATTGGAGCTTATATTAACCATGAGGTACCGGTTTTAGCTTACAAAGGCCATAGTACTCGTTATTTTAACCCGACAGATTTTGGTGTGCCAGCCTATAATGAAATTGTCTTGGTAACAGGCGATGCAACCTGGGAGAAAGATCAAGAAGCCATTCAGGCATTTTGGCGAGGAGCCAAGAAGGGATTTGATTTTATGAAGCAAAACCCAGACGAAGCCTTGAATATTCTGTTGAGCAACCAAGATAAATCTAACTTCCCGCTAGTAGAAGAAGTAGAGAAGCAAAGCCTCGAAATTCTACTACCGAAAATGGAAGCTGACGGTCAAGCATTTGGATCTCAAAGTGCTGAATCTTGGACGGAAGTACGCGACTGGATGTCGAATGCCGGTTTGATCAAGAGTGCTCCACAAGTGGAGGAACTATTTACGAATATAGAGTAGTAGGCGAAACGCCCTTCACCTGGAAACGGGGAAGGGCGTTTTTTACAGAATAAGAAAGTATAAACTTCTATGAGTTATCTTCCTTATTCTACATAAAAAACTTCCTCTAAAAGTGGTCTGGCTACCTTGAATATACTCCGAATAGTTTTTTTTATACAACTGTTCTATGCCCTTTCATTTCCTTTGTGCTATAGTGAAAAAAAAGTTAGGCATAGAGGAGAGGGCATGAAACGAAAGACGATCTTGTTTTTAGTCTTGGCTAATCTGTTTTGGGCAGGAAATTATGTGTATGGAAAATACGTAGTAACTGAAATTTCACCGCTGCAAGTCACTTTTATTCGATGGCTCATCGCGTTCTGCTTTTTAGTTTCGATGGCTCAGTTTATCGAGAGGCCAAAGTGGAGCGAGGCCTTCAAATCCTGGCGAGTGTTGCTTGCGATGGGGATACTTGGCGTAATCGGATATAATATGCTTTTATACTCTGCATTACAATATACAAGTCCCTTAAATGCATCCTTGGTAAACGCCCTAAACCCTGCTGTCATCGTTGTTTTTTCTGTTCTTCTTTTGAAGGAGAGGCTAAGTAAATTAAATTTAGTAGGTTTCGCTATATCCTTGATCGGTGTTTTATTAATCCTCACACAGGGTCAGTTGATGCGGCTCTTCGAGATCAAATACAATGTAGGTGATCTGATCATGGTAGCAGCGATTCTGGTTTGGACTTTCTATTCCGTCATAGGCAGAAGGATTACCCATATTCCACCTATAACAGCTACCGCTATTTCTGTAGCGCTGGGCTTGCTGATCATGGTTCCTTTTGCATGGTACTATTGGAACCCCTTGGTAGGTCTAAGTACTTCAACCATCTGGGGAATCTTATATATGGGCTTGTTCCCAACCGTTGGTTCTTTTTTATTGTGGAATATGGCGGTCAGAGATATTGGTCCCAGCCGTTCAGGTATATTTCTGAACTTGATTACCGTTTTTACAGCTATATTCAGTATCGTGCTAGGTGAGCAAATTACCATGGTTCAGGTGATAGGGGGAGTCTCCGTCTTTATTGGCGTATACTTAACGAGCATGCCACCTAAAGTTAAAATGCCTGTACCAGAAGAAAAACAAGCGGAAGTCATTTAATGAAAAGAACCTTATTCTGTAACTTGACTGTTACAAATAAGGTTCTTTTTCTTTTAACGATTTTCCAAATGTCTGACCCAAAACCCACCCTTAAAAGTGCGTGGATCATAGGAAATAATGAAGGCCTTGGGAGCTAGCTGATCAATAGTGGCTAGAAGCTTTTTTTCGTTGCTTCGTTTGGCGAGAACGTGCATTACCATTCTTTTACCGTCTCTTCCATCAGCAAGCCAGCTTGTTACTCCATACCCTTTCTCTCTAAGCACCATAGGAAGATTGATCTCAGAATGATCTACTACAATCTGCAAAGTAATATAGCCGAGTGCAAGCCATTCTTCTATTTTGCTGCCTAAATAAACCCCGCTGCCCCAGCCTAAACAGTAAGCAATGAGGTTAATAGGCTTATCTATATTCTCTAATACAATGTTTAATCCAATGAGGTAAGTAAAGACTTCAACCATACTAATTAGAGAGGCTAGCATCTTCTGGCCCTTCATGACAAAGATCATACGCAGCGTAAACAGCGAAACGTAAACAATGTTAATTACGATAATAATAAGTATGATATTCATTCCATCCATAGGGTCCCTCCTAAGCAACTTAGCAATTAATACTTAACGTATCGTAACATAGATGTTTAATGGAAAAAAGGAAAGAAGTATAAAAAAGCGGCTCTAACAAAATATAACAATATTCTTTAGCAATAAGGGGGATTATCCATTGGTTTTTATCATATCAATTACCTTCGTCGTTTTATTTGTGATGTGGGGAGTCATTAGCCCTGAAAACCTAGCAGATACAACAAGCCGACTCCTACAGCTAACGATTGATCAGTTCGGATGGTTTTACCTGTTTGCCACTTTTGGTTTTTTGGTCTTTTCTATTTATTTAGCCTTTAGTAAATATGGTAGTATTCGTTTAGGTTCGGATGACGATGAACCTGAGTTCTCCAACGTGACGTGGTTAGCTATGTTATTTAGTGCCGGGATGGGAATTGGACTCGTGTTTTGGGGGGTAGCGGAGCCGATGTACCACTATTTAAATCCTCCCCCGGATGTAACCGCGGCTGAAACACCTGAAGCTGCTCGATTAGCTATGCGTTATTCATTTTTTCACTGGGGACTCCACCCATGGGGGGTTTATACCATTATCGCCCTTTCTCTAGCTTATTTTAATTATAGGAAGGGGTATAGTGGGCTGATAAGTTCAACTTTTTACCCCTTGATTGGTGAAAAAGTACATGGGCCAATTGGAAAAGCTATTGATACTCTTGCGATAATAGCTACCGTATTTGGAGTAGCGACTTCTCTAGGGCTAGGGACATTGCAAATTAATGGAGGCTTCTCTCATTTATTAGGAATACCTAATAATTTAATTATTCAGTTGATCATTATCGGTGTAGTTACGATTCTCTATATGCTATCTGCCACAACAGGTCTGGAAAAGGGAATTAAGACCCTTAGCAATATCAATTTGCTCTTGGCTGTTAGCTTATTGTTAGTTACATTAATAGCTGGTCCTTCGACTTTTATTTTCGATGCGTTTACAGCAACGGTTGGAGGCTATGTTCAAAACCTGATTGCTATGAGCTTGAGACTGACCCCGTTCACCCAAAATCCATGGGTAGGTAGCTGGACACTGTTTTACTGGGCCTGGTGGATTGCTTGGGCACCGTTTGTGGGAATGTTTATTGCTCGAGTTTCAAAAGGAAGGACGATAAAAGAGTTTGTCCTTGGGGTTTTGCTTGTGCCGAGCATATTTAGTTTTATTTGGTTTTCTGTATTTGGGGGGACGGCCTTGAATTTTGAGATGTTTCAGGGAGTTCCCATAGGAAAGGCCGTCCAGGAAGACGTAACCTCAGCCCTTTTTATCACGCTGCAGCAGCTACCGCTTGGTACCCTGCTAGCGGGTCTTGCAACCTTGTTGATTATCACTTTTTTTGTTACGTCTGCTGATTCTGCAACCTTTGTATTAGGAATGCTCTCCACAAATGGGGATCAGGATCCCCAAACCAAGGTGAAGCTCACGTGGGGGATCCTTCAATCCTCTATTGCAGCCGTACTCTTGTTAAGCGGCGGGTTGCAAGGGTTGCAGACGGCTTCGATTATTGCTGCGCTTCCTTTTGCTGTGATCATGGTGGTCATGTGCTTTTCTGTGAAAAAAGCTCTAGAGGAGGAGGATAAGCAAAAACGGAAGCTTGAGAGGGAAAAGCAGAAAAAATTAGAAGCCCTGCTGGAAAAATTATCAAAGGTTAAATCCTAAATCTCCTTGAGCTCCATCTGGTATTCAGATAAATGACTCGAGTAATAAAGAGAAGAAGGGAGAGGCAGATTCCAAGGATGAGCCCTTCTTCTAAGCCAACTGTCAGGGTTCCGAAAAAGGTAAGAAAGAAGATCAACCCATCGCTTTTTTTGGTTTTTAGCAGTCTAAAACCGTATTTGAGATCAATGAGAGTTAAAACAGCCACAATAATAATAGAAGATAGAACCGCTACGGGCAAGTAGTAGAAAAAAGGTGTAAATACTACTAAAGCGAAAATTACAACCAGCGCTGTGACAAGGGTTGCCATTTGAGTTTTGGCTCCGCTCTCGTAGTTGACAGCAGAGCGGGAAATAGCTCCCGCAATGGAGAACGAGTGAATAAAGGCGGTCGACATATTTGCCAGTCCGAGGGCAACTAATTCCCGGTTTGCACTGACGGGATAGCTGGATTTAGCTGCTAGAGTTTTTGCGACAGCTATGGATTCCATATATCCTATGAGAGCAATCGTCAATGCCATTGGAAGCAGGGTCGGGATCAGTTCCAGCTGCAGATCAGGAATGGAAAGACGCGGGAGACTTTTGGGAACATCTCCGATAATGTGAATCCCTGATAAATCTAGGCGGAATAAACATACGACGCCGGTGCCCAAAGCAAGGATGATGAGTGGCCCTGGGAGCTTAGTATATCTTTTGCATACAATGAGCAGAACGATACTGATGGTGCTTAGTAGTAAGGTTTGTAGATGGACATCACCAGGATTTAGAATGACTTGTTTGAACTGTAAGAGCAAGTGCTGGCCCCGTTCAACCTTAATATTTAGCAAATTCTCGAACTGACTCCAACCAATGAGAATAGCGGCACCTGTGATGAACCCGCTAATCACTGAATGAGGCAAAATTTCAATAACTTGACCAAAGCGAAAGATCCCGAGTATAACCTGCAGGATTCCGATCAACAAGGACAGTAGAATAACGGTAGCTACATATTGGTCTGTTCCTGGATGATCAAGCGTTGATACGGACGAAGCAACTAGTAGGGATACAATAGCAACGGGACCTACCGATAAATGCCTAGAGGAGGCAAAGAAAGCATAAACGAGCAAAGGAAAAGTAGCAGCATACAAACCCATGACAGGCGGCAAGCCAGCAAGCATGGCATAGGCCATGGCTTGGGGAATCAATAAAACGGAAACAATGATGCCTGCCTTTAGGTCCCCGCGAAAATCGGATCGAGAATAGTTTAAATTCATGACTAACCCCTTTTTGTTTAGTAAAGAATTAGGACAATCACCACTCATAAACTATGTCTAGGATAGGTCATCTAATACTTTTGTTTCTAGGCAAATATCTAATCTCGAATTTCTGGGCCTTCGTCCAATCAAATTTTCTTGGCTCAAATACTATAAAGTAATCGCTTAGAAAGGGGGCAATCAACATGGGTGTACCTTTCGCTGGTGGAGCTGGGGTTCTAGGAACGGGCCTAGCGTTCATTCTTGTTCTTTACATCTTGCTTGTTATCATTGCACGTCCTGGATTCCTCTGGTAATTCAGGGAAGCGAACGAAAAAGCACTCCTGAAGCAGGGAGTGCTTTTTCGTTTTATCCCCCCATAATTCGACGGTTGCATCCGAATATTTTAAGTTAAGATAGGAAAATGGGGGTATAAATATAAAGATGAAAAGAAAATGGGGCTATATTGCAGTAGGGATGTTATTTGCTTTTATTTTGTCGGTCTCAGTGGATTCCTTTGCTGAGTATTCACGCAAAAAAGAATCGGATCAAATCCCAGATCATGTGACGCAAGAGAATCCTTCAGAATCTATTGTTGCATCTCATAGTAAAGAAGGAAATGTGGTGGGGCAGCCTGTCCTTATAGATAAAGAGCATCAAAGAATCATTGTTTTTGACGGGCTCAGGAAGTGGGAGTTCAGTCTTAACCCTCAAACCGGAGTCTATAGAAATGAAAAAAAAGTAGAGCTTCGAGATGTTCGATTTACAGATCAGGTTGAAATCATTTTAAATTCTAAGCAGGAAGTTCGGTACGTCAATGCTAAGGGGGAGGATACAAGTCAAACGGTGGTCTTCAAGGATTTGGAGCAAGCCATATGGGCATCTGAATCGATTGAGATATTACGCTCAAGAGGCATCATGCATGGTTATCAGGATGAAACCTTTAAGCCTAACCAATCCGTACGCAGAGTAGAAGCGATCGTTGCTATTGTAAAGCACATGGGCCTTGAAGAGGTGGCACAAGCCTTAAAAGAGGAACCTTTATATTTCAAGGATGCAAGAATCATTGAGCAAAAATATAGTTGGGCTAAAGGGTACATAACGGCTGCACTCCACCATGGCTTGTTCGAATCCTCAGAAGAAGCATTTTACCCAGAGCGCCTCGCCAGTCGAGTATGGCTTACCAGCTTACTTGTTAAATCTCGCGAGTGGAAGGGGGAGGCCTACAGCCAGATGACGAAGCTGCCTCCATTTAAGGATAGCAGCCAAATTCCTGCAGGAGCGATTGGATATGTGAACGCAGCTCTCGAACGAGGCATCATTAGTGGCTATCCAGATCAAACGTTTCGTCCACAAGGGAAGGTAACTCGGGCAGAATTAGCGGTACTGCTGCTAAAAGCCGATCAATAACGTTGATATCCCCCCAGCGGGGGTTTTTTCATGTAGTAGACCGATCATCTTCTCCGACTTGAGACGGACTCTAAATCAATCTGCCGCCAGTTATGGCTAAAAGGGCAAGAAGGTATGATAGAAGCATAAAGAAACAAGGATGTGAGAATATGAAAAAGCGCGAACGAGGAACAAGTAAGTTTGGTTATGTCTTAATGGGTATAGGCGGAATTATGCTGCTTGGGTTGCTGAATCTAGGTTTTTTAATCCCTTTTGCTATTGCTTCCTTCTTTATTTATAAAGGTTGGAACATGATTAAGGGATCAAGTGAAGGCAGTTATGAACCAGCTGTAGCCACACCCTCGGCAATCCCCCAAGTGGATCCCCTAGACGAGTGGGAAAAAAATATTACGAAAAGATAATATAAAGGAGGAAAAAAGGATGAGTATTTTTAATCGAGTAAAGGATATCACAAAGGCAACGGTGCATGAGGTGCTTGATCATTTTGAAGATCCCATTGCGATGTTAAGTCAGTATATTCGTGATATGGAGAAGGAAATTACACAAGCGGAACTTACGCTGGCTAGCCAGCTGTCCCTAGAGAAGAAAACCAAAATGCTGCTAGATGAAACAAAGGAAAGAATAGTGAAACGCCAAAGACAAGCACAACTTGCTGTCGAAGAAGGACAGGATCATATTGCTAGACAGGCTCTATATGACAAGCAATTAGCCGAAGAAAAATTGGGGCAATACGATCAAGAACATGAGACCCTTGTGGCACATACTCAAAAAATAAGAGAGAAGCTCCAAGAGCTGAAAGATCAATATTATTCCATGAAAAATAAAAAGGCAGGTCTTGTCGCAAGAACGAATTTAGCTAAGACGAGTAAAAGGATTGAAAATACCCTATCTCCCGTCAACCTGGAGTCGGCAGCAAGAGGGTTTGCGCGAATGGAGGAGAAAATACTAGGCTTGGAAATTGATGCTCAAGTGAGTGAAAAGGTTCGACAGTCCTTTTATTCGGAGGAAATCTTGGTTAAAACAAATGAGCGCGTAGAAGCAGAGCTTGAGCAACTCAAGCAAAAACAAAGTGTATAATTGCGACAGCCCCCTATAAAAGGGGGCCTATTTGACGAGTTAAGAATTCCTCTCAAAGTAGAACTCATATTGTGCATTGCCTATGATGCTCCAACCAAAAGAAAAACCAGCCATATGATATTCAACCACATTTGGCTTGACGATGATTTCACACTGTCGAGTTTCTTTCCCATTCTGGTATTGCTTGCGTTCTTCAAAAACGCGCTGAAGAAGGTGAGTGATGACCGTCGTTTCATTCCAGTCGGACTTTTCCCCAAGGAGCTTCGCTAAAATATGAAGATTGTCTTTAAACTCCTTAATGCCTGCTTCAAATGACTCTGCTCTTCCAGTAATGATCATGAATGGTCTCCTTAATATCCGTGGCTTCTAAGGACGTTAAGTGCTTGAACGTGCTGATCCTTTTTTACCAGGATGTGGTCTGTGGAAGGAATGACTTCAATGCCTGAATCCTTCAGGATATCTGTTACTCTTGCTCGGCGGAAGGAATTAGAATCCATATACGTCATACACCATTGGTTTGAGGAATTTGGACTTTGCTGGAAGAAACGCTTGAAAAATTGCATCGGGTTCCCATCCTTTCGTTTTGAATTACTAATCAATTCGAAGAACAGTGTCGTTTTTTGGGATATAAAGGACGGAAAAGAAAAAGAAGCCATCTCGGCTTCAATCCATTAATCTTGTCCTTGCTCTTCTAGAAGCTTGTTAATTTCCTTAGTTTCAAAAAGATGAACCACTTTCCGCAGCCATTCATAGTATTGCCTGGATTGGTGGAGCTGTTCAAGATCCGCTTTCGCCTGTTCATGGATCCAAACCGGAACTTGGGGGTCCTGTATAAGCTCTGTAAGGATTTCCGTAGCCTTTTCTGCTGCTTCCAGGTTTACAGCAATTTCTCGATTCCACATATTGCTGAAAAAGGAAGTGAAGGTTTTAAAAAAGTCTTTTTCAGCTAAGTAGAGGTCTTTTCTTACCCCTTTCTGCCATACCTTGTGAACATAATGAATTTGTTGCAGGGCTCGAATGCCGGTGCTCATGCTGGGCTTGCTCATGCCTAACTCTGCGCTCATCTCATCTAATGTCATCGGCTCCTGTTTAAAATATAAAATACCGTACAATCTGCCAATAGATGGAGTTACTCCGTATAAATCCATCGTTTCAGAGATGGCATCAATGACCATATTTTCCGCTGCTCTTAAGCTTTCCTCATAAGATGGAGAGGAGCTCATGAATATCACGACCTTTTTGTTAAATCTTTAATTAATAAAATAAATATAGCAAACGGCATGTGATTGTCAAATCATAAAAGCAGATAGCCTTGTTACTTTACGAACAAATGCTGCTTAGATACTGTGATAAACTCTCGTACTCCAAAAGACAGGTATTTGTTCTTCTTCCATATCATACCTAGCTCGAGGTTGATCTTTGAACTGTCTAGAGGGATTGCGACAAGCTCACGATGTTGGAGATCCTGACTGATTCTGCTGGGCAGCAGGGTTACTCCTAGATTTGCTTCTACTAACTCGATCATAAAGTCTTTTTGGGAACTTTCACAAACTACATTAGGATAAAAACCATATTTATGGCACTCTTCTACTATACGATCGTGCAGCGAGAAGTCTTTTCTATATAAGATGAAAGGTTGGCCTTCTAGCTCTGAAAAATGGACTTTTTCCTTTTGGGCCAGGGGGTGCTCTTTATGGACAATGAGTAAAAGTGGGTCTTGCAA